>CALLZA010000154.1 GCA_937858165.1 uncultured Ardenticatenia bacterium | reverse complement strand
TTCGCAGTCGCCTTTCTCACCGTCTCCCTCTCTCCCTATTGTTCTATTCTAGCTAACTCGCTCTCCTCGTCAGTTACATACCTGTGTGTATGCATGTCATCCCACACTGATCCTCTTATCTGTTCTTTACCGTGGTCTGATCTAGACGTCTGTCCACTCTGTTTTTTTTTTTAATGATACGGCGACCACCGAGATCTACACTAGATCGCTCGTCGGCAGCGTCAGATGTGTATAAGAGACAGGGGAACCCCTCGTCCCTGTAAGCGGCCATGAGCAGCTCTTCGCAGGCGATCTTGTTGCGCGAGTACTGCCAGAACGGATTATCGAGCGGCGTCTCTTCGGTGATGGGCAGGCGCTGGGGCGGCTTCTGGTAGGCCGAGGCGGAGCTGATGAAGACGAACTGCCCCACCCGACCGCGAAACAGCGCCAGGTCGACGCCCACGTGGTCGGGCGTGAAGGCGATCCAGTCAACGACGGCGTCGAACGTCTGGCCGTGTAGCGCCTCGGCCGCCGCTGCCGGGTCGCGGATGTCGGCGTGGATGACGTGGGCCGCGGCGGGGATGGGGCGAAAACTCGTCTGGCCACGGTTGAGCAGAAACAGGTCGATGCCCGATTCGACGGCCAGCGCCGAGCAGGCCGAGCTGATGATGCCGCTGCCGCCGATGAATAGCACTTTCATTGTCGTCTCTCCAGGGCCACGGGCACACCGCCGCGCGGCCGTAAGGTCACCAGGGCGTGGCCTTCGATTGGTTCCGTCCAGCGCGGCTGCAAGCGGAAGTGCTGGACGATGGTCGAGATGATGATCAGACTCTCCATGAGCGCGAAGTAGTTACCGATGCACTGCCGCGTGCCGCCACCAAACGGGAAGTAGGCAAAGCGCGGCCGGGCGGCCACTCGCTCCGGCGTGAAGCGCTCCGGGTCGAAGCGCTCAGGGTCAGGCCAGAACGCCGGGTGGCGGTGGGTCGTGTAGGGACTCATGGCGACGATGGAGCCGGCCGGGATGTGGTAGCCGCCGATCTCGTCGTCGCCCAGCGCCCGGCGGCTGATCGACCAGGCCGAGGGGTAGAGCCGCATCGCCTCCTGCATCACCCGGTCGGTATAGACCAGCCGCGGAAAGTCGGCCATCGTCGGCGCAGCACCCCCCAGCGTGTCGGCTTCGGCCTCCAGCCGTTCGACGACGGCCGGGTTCTGGGCCAACAGGTACCACGTCCAACCGAGCGTGTTGGCTGTCGTCTCGTGCCCGGCTATGAGCAGGGTCATGACCTCGTCGCGCACCAGCTTGTCGGGCATGGCCGTGCCGTCCTCATAGCGGGCGTTGAGTAGCATCGTCAGCAAGTCATCGCGCTCGCGCTGCGGGTGGGCGCGGCGGTCGTCGATGATGGTGTAGACAATGCTGTCGACCAGGTCAATGGCCTCCTTCACCTTGCGGTGGCGCGGCTTGCCGATGGTCACCATCGTGTCCATCGCCTGGCCCACCTCGTCGGCCCGGCCGGTGATGTCGTAGCCGAACAGGGCCGACGTGACGATGTCGAGCGTCAGGCGCATCATTTCGCGGGCAATGTCGACCGTCTCGCCCGGCGTCGTGGCCCGCAGCCGGTCGATGGAGCGGCAGGGAGCCTCGGTCATCAGCCCGATAAAGGCCGGCAGACTGCGGCGGCGGGAAGGGGGGCGGGTGGGGCGCCGCCGCCCCGCCCACAAGCGGGGTTGCGCGGTGGCGACGCCCTCCCCCGGGGAGCGACTCACGCATGCACGTTTTGGGTTGTGAA
>CALLZA010000153.1 GCA_937858165.1 uncultured Ardenticatenia bacterium | reverse complement strand
TTCGTGCGGTGCTGCGAGATGGTGAGGTGAGTGGTTGAGGCTGTAGGTGTGGTTGACGTGATGAGAGCGTGGTAGTGTGTTACTGGGGTGTTTTTTTGTTCAAGCAGAAGACGGCATACGAGATCTAGTACGGTCTCGTGGGCTCGGAGATGTGTATAAGAGACAGGAACAGATGGGCATCGGCCGCGACAAGTTCCTGAGCCTGGGCCACCACGCTGAGCCGTGGGGCGACGCTTTCAACATGACCGTTCTGGCCCTGCGGCTATCGGGCCAGCGCAACGGCGTCAGCCAACTGCACGCCGAGGTCTCGCGCCAGATGTGGCAGCCCATCTGGCCTGACCGTGCCGTGGACGATGTGCCCATCCGCGCTATTACCAACGGCATCCACGTCCCCGGCTGGACGGCGGGCGAGATGCGCCAGGTGTTCAAGGAGTATCTGGGGGCGGACTGGGAAGAGCACCACGACGACCCGCTGCTGTGGGAGCGGCTGAACGAAGTGCCCGACGAGGTGCTGTGGCGCACGCACGTCGGTTTGAAGTCGAAGCTGATGGACTACCTGCGCATGCGGGCGCGCCACTCCTGGGTGGCGGGGCAGTGCGACCCGACGGAAGTGCTCGTCGGCGGCACGCTGCTGGACCCGAACGCACTGACCATCGGTTTCGCCCGGCGCTTTGCCACCTACAAGCGGGCGACGCTGCTGTTTGAGGATATGGACCGGCTGCAACGGCTGCTGCTGAACATGCACCGGCCGGTGCAGATCATCTTCGCCGGCAAGGCCCACCCGGCCGACGAGCCGGGCAAGCATCTCATCCAGCAGGTGTACAACTTTGCCAAGTCGAATCAGTTTGGCGGCCGGGTGGCGTTCGTGGAGAACTACGACCTGCACTCGGCGCGCTACTTCAAGCAGGGCGTCGACGTCTGGCTCAACACGCCGCGCCGCCCGCGCGAGGCCAGCGGCACCAGCGGCATGAAGGCGTCGCTCAACGGTATCCCCAACCTGAGTATCCTCGACGGTTGGTGGGTGGAGGGGTACAACGGGGCCAACGGCTGGGCGGTCGAAGATCGCCAGTTCGACAACCCCGACCAGCAGGACGCCCACGACGCCGATATGGTCTATCGCCTGCTGGAAGAGGAGATCGCGCCGCTCTACTACAATCGTGACCGCGACGGCATCCCGCGCGGCTGGGTCGAAGTGATGCGCGAGGCCATCCGCTCCAACGCGCCACGCTTCAGCACGCGGCGGATGGTGAAGCAGTACACGACCGAGCTATACTTGAAGGCGATGGTCGAGGCAGTGGCGTTGGTCTAATCTCATGAAGCGATGGCCGCGGCGGGTGCTGATTCTGCTGTTTGTCCTGGCCTGGTTGGGCGTGTTGCTGCTGCCAACGCTGGCCGTCGTGCTGGCGCGCAATGGGCAGATACAACTGGGCGACAGCGACGGTCGCCACTGGCGGCTGTTCCTGCTGCAAGAGCCTGACTTCGAGGGGCTGGGGCTGGAGCGCGCCCGCTCGGTGGCCCCACCCCTGGCCGCGCCGTCGGCCCTCTGCCTGGCGACGTCGATCTCTTACTGGCTGTGGGTTGGCGAAGGAGAAGGCGCGCTCTACTGCCAGTGCACCGACCCGACTACGGGCGAAACCGTGCCGGACACGCCGCCCGCCTGCCAGACGCCCTAGTGGCCCGACCGAGGAGGATGGTTTGAGCAACATCGCTGTAAAATGGTTGGAAGAGGGGAGCCGCCTCTTCGCCTGTCGTGATTCGTTTGGCAACATGGTTCTGTCCGGCTCCTGGCCACGCGAAGAACCGGGTTGGCAGGAGTGGAAAGCGGCCAAGCCGTCCGACCTGCTGTTGATGAGCTTGGCTTCCTGCGCGGCCTATGACGTCGTCGCCATTTTGGAGCGCCAGCGGCAGCGGCTGACTGGCCTGCGGATCGAGGTCAACGGCCAGCAGTTACCCGACCCGCCTTACGCCTTCACCGACATCCATCTGCACTTCACATTGGAGGGTGATGGGCTGGACGCCGATAAGGTGGAACGGGCCATCGCCCTATCGATCGACAAGTACTGCTCTGTCGCCGCCACCCTGCGCGGTGTGGCGACCATCACCCACAGCCACGCCATCGCCACCGCCGCCAACAGCGCGGCGGCCGACGCCGTCGGCGCGCTGAGTTGACGGCCGCCAGGCCCGCTAACCGAGGATGGACGCGGACGGCTACGCAGTCACCTTCACAGCCCCGCGCGCGGTCGAGGTGCGCCGTGAGCCGCGGCCGTCGCCCGGCCCCGGCGAAGTGCTGGTCGAGACGCTCCTGTCGGCCATTAGCCCCGGCAGCGAGATGCTGGTCTACCGCGGGCTGGCTCCGGTCGGCGCTGTCGATGCGACCATCGCCGCGCTGGGCGGCTCGTTTGGCTTCCCCATCCGCTACGGTTATGCCGCCGTCGGCCGCATCGCCGCCGTCGCGCCGGACGTGGATAGTGCGTGGCTCGGCCGTCTCGTCTTCGCCTTCAACCCCCATCAGACCCACTTCGCCGCGCCCATCGACGCGCTGCACCCCTTGCCCGAGGGCGTGGCTCCGGAGGCGGCTGTCTTCCTGCCCAACATGGAGACGGCCGTGTCGTTCGTCATGGATGGCCGGCCGGTCATTGGCGAGCGCGTAGCCGTGGTAGGGCAGGGCATCGTCGGCCTGCTGACGACGGCGCTGCTGGCCGAAATGTTGCCGGCGGCGCTGGTGGCCCTCGACGCCTACCCATTGCGACGCGACTGGGCGCGGCGGCTGGGGGCCACGGCGGCGCTGACCCCCGCTGAGCTGAACGCGGCGCGGGCCATCCTGCCCGACGGCGCCGATCTGACCTACGAGTTGTCGGGCAATCCCCAGGCGCTGAACCTGGCCATCGACCTAACCGGCGACTTTGGTCGCGTCGTCATCGGCTCGTGGTACGGCCGGCGGCCGGTCGAGGTCGATCTGGGTGGGCGCTTTCATCGCGCCCAGTTGCAGCTCATCGGCTCGCAGGTCAGCCATCTGGCCCCCGGTTGGCGCGGGCGCTGGACGAAGGCGCGCCGCCTCGACGTGGCCTGGGCCATGCTGCGCCGCCACCGGCCGGAACGCCTGATCACCCACCGTCTGCCGCTGCGTCGGGCGGCCGAGGCGTACCGGCTGCTGGATGAGCAGCCGGAAGAGGCGATGCAGATCGTCTTCGAGTATTAGTGCGGGCCGCTTGCTCGGCCGCAAGAGAGGAGCGTGTGTATACGATCGCTGTTCAACGGGATTTCATCGCCCAACACTACCTGATCGGCGGTGACTGGGGGGCGGAGAACGAGTTGCACTCCCACCACTACCGCCTAGAACTGCAACTGGAAGGGGCCGCGCTCGACGAGCATGGCTACCTGGTCGATATCGTCGACATCGAGCGCCTTCTGACGGTCCAGGTGGCCCACTTTCGCGACCGGACGCTCAACGACCTGCCGGAGTTCGCCGGGCTAAACCCCAGCATCGAGCACTTTTCGCGCATCATTGGTCAGGCGCTGTCCCAGGGTATCGTTGCGACGAACATCACCGGTCTGGTGGTCAAACTCTGGGAGAACGACATCGCCTGGGCTGCTTACCGGGCGCGTTGAGACCGGGCGGGATGCACGTCGGTCTGGTCATCTACGGCTCGCTCGATATGGTGTCGGGCGGCACCCTCTACGACCGGCGGCTGGTCGATTACCTGCGGCGACAGGGGGACACGGTCGAGATCATCGCCCTGCCCTGGCGTCGCTATGGTCGTCACCTGACTGACAACCTCACCGCCGGCCTGCCGGCGCGGTTGGCGGACGACTATGACGTGCTGCTGCAAGACGAGCTGTGCCACCCGTCGCTGGTCTGGGCCAACGGCCGTTTCGCTCGCCGCGCCCCCGTGGTGGCCATCGTCCATCACTTGCGATGCAGCGAGGCCCGACCGGCTTGGCAGAACACACTCTATCGCGGCGTCGAGCGGCGCTACTTGCGCTCAGTCGACGCCTTTATCTTCAACAGCCGGACGACGCAGCGGACGGTTGAATCACTCGTGGGTGGCGGCCAGCCGCATGTCGTAGCCTACCCCGGCGGCGATCGCCTGGCCGCACCCGCGGCCGCCGAACAAGATCGGTGGCGCGGCCCGTTGCGCTTGCTCTTCGTCGGCAACCTCATCCCCCGCAAGGGGTTGCACACGTTGTTGACGGCGCTGGCGGTCGTGCGGGGGGAGTGGCGGCTGAGCGTGGTCGGCCGCGCCGCCGATCCGGCCTACGCCTGGCGCATGGCGGCGCGGGCGGCGCGTCCGCCGTTGGCCGGGCGGGTTGCCTGGTGTGGCGCGCTGAGCGACGCGGCGCTGGCCGTCGAGATGGCCGCGGCGCACGTCATGGTCGTGCCGTCGGACTACGAGGGGTTCGGCATCGTCTACCTGGAGGGAATGGGCTTCGGGTTGCCGGCCATGGCCACGACGGGCGGGGCGGCGGCCGAACTCATCACCGATGGCGTCGATGGTTACCTTGTCGCCCCGGGCGATACGGTGGCGCTGGCCGAGCGGATCGCGGCACTGGCCGATGACCGCGTCCGGCTGGCGCAGATGAGCGCCGCCGCTCGCGCCCGCTTCGCCGGCTGGCCGACCTGGGACGACAGTTGCGCCGCCATCCATAGCTTTTTACTTGACATAATAGGATAAGCCGTCTGTGACTAACTTCATCCGCTATCTGGCCGCCAAGCAGACGGTCGATGACCGCGCCCTGAACACCCACGTCTACGAGACGTTGCGCGCCGAACTACCACCAGGGCCACTGGACGTGCTGGAGGTCGGCGCGGGCACCGGGGCGATGCTCGACCGGCTGGTGGCGCGGGGGTTGCTGGCGGCGGGTGGGCGCTATACGGCCGTTGACGCCGATCCAGCCAACGTGGCCGCGGCCCTTGAGCGGTATAGCCGTCGGACTTCGCCCTTGTCCGTGTCGTGGGAAGCAGCCGACGTCTACGACTTCGCCCGGCGCAAGCGAGGCCGGCGCGCCTGGGACTTGCTGATCGCCCACGCCTTTCTCGACCTGGTGGACGCGCCGCGCCTGCTGCCGGAGTTGTTGGCCCTGTTGCGTCCGGGCGGCCTGTTCTACTTCACCATCAACTTCGACGGACTGACCATCCTGGAGCCGCCGGTCGATCCTGGCTTTGACGAGCAGGTGATCGACCTCTACCACCGGACGATGGACGAGCGTACGGCCGACGGTCGCCCGGCCGGCGATAGCCGCAGCGGCCGCCACCTGTTGTGGCAACTGCCCGCCGCCGGGGCGGAGATTCTGGCTGCCGGGGCGTCGGATTGGGTCGTTGTGCCCTCGCGCGGCGGCTATGCGGCCGACGAGGCCGACTTCCTGCGGGCTATTCTCGGCTTTTTCGAGCAGTCGCTGAGCGGCCGGCCGGAACTCAACCCGGCGCGGCTGGCCGGGTGGCTGGCTCGCCGTCGGGCGCAGATCGAGGCTGGGGAGTTGATCTACGTGGCGCATCAGATGGATGTGTGTGGGCGGGTGGGGCAGTAAGCAGTAAGCAGTTGCCAGTAGGTCAGTAGTCAGTCAAGCACTCTGAACTCGTCACTCGTCACTCATCACTTGTCGCTTCACTCGTCCCCGTGCCAGCCGCCGCCCGCCCCACCACAGGCCAAAGCCGGCCAGCAGCGTATCGCGGGCGCGGATGAGCAGCCCGGCGGCGATGCCCACCCCCGGATCGAGGCCCAGAGCGCCGAAGGCCATCGCCTGGCTCATCTCCAGCGCCCCCAACCCGGCCGGCAACAGCAGCAGGATGGAGAGTCGTGCCGCTGTCAACGCCGTCACCAGTTGCGGCAGCGTCAGGTCAAGCCCCAGGAAGTGGATCATCAGCCAGAACTCGCCCACGAGCGCCAGCCAACCGATCAGCGTGACGCCCAGCGCGGCGGCGAAGGCGACCGGGGCACGCTGGTAAAATGCGCCGATCTGCCGCTCACCGGCCTCGATGACGGCCGTGGCGGCCGACAGCCGCGCCGCGAGCGGTCGCAACAAGGGCGCGTGAGCCAGGCGGTGGGCCAATCGCGCCGCCGGGAAGCGGCCGGCGGCCGTGGCGGCGACGTAGAGTACCGGCACGGCCAATAGCGCCGCGACCAGCCCTAACATTTGCCGGGCAGCGTCGGCCGGCACGATGCGCCAGCGCAGCACGGCGGCGATGCCCAACAACAGCAGGGTGAAGTTGACGCCGAACTCAATCGCCTTGTCCAGAGCCACGGCGGCCAGGGCCACGCTGCGCGGCACGCCGTGTTCGCGCTCCACGAGCAGTAGTTGTAGCGGTTCGCCGCCGACGTGGGGGCCGGGCGTGAAGTAGCTGAGACCAAAGACGGCCAGCCGGTAGCCGAACAGAGCGGTGAAGGGCACGTCGTACCCCTGGCCGCGCAGCAGCAGCGCCCAGCGGGCGGTGATTGCCAGCAGTACGACGCCATTGGCGACCATCAGGGCGGCGATCTCGGCCGGCCGCAGTTGGCGCAAGGCGGCTGCTACCTCATTGATCGGTACGAGCCGGATGACCCCGACCAGCAGCGCCGCGCTGAGCAGCCACGGTAGCCAGCGCAGCAGGCGGTGCGTCATCGTCCCCCCAGCCGGCGGAACATGAAGCGCTCCTCAGCCGGCCACAGGGCGAAGCGACCGGGGCCGAGCAACTGGATGAAGATCGTCGCCACCAGGGCCAGGCCGTTGTCCCAGCGCAGGCCGCGGGCGGCGATGTCGAAGCCGATGGGCACGGCCAGGGCGACGGACAGCAGCCGCGGCAGCACGCCCAGCCCGACCAGCGCTCCGCCGACCACCGCCAGCGCCGCAGCCAGCCCGGCCACCACGCCTGCCGCCGGCACGCCCCAGCCGGCCAGCAGCTCGCGCCACCCCGCCGGCGGCAGCGGCCACCCGGCGCGCAGCACGACGGCCATGGCGATGACCAGCAGCAGCCGCCACAGCGGCGGCAGCCAGACGCCGAACAGCCGGTAGACCGCGCTCTGGGCGCGGCCGAAGCCCGGCCCGTCCGGGTTGAGCGCCCCGCTGACCCCGAACCAGTCGCCCCGGAAGCCCACCCCGGAGGCCCGGGCGATGCGGTACTCGTCGTGCACCGCAGCGACGTGGTGGAGGTGCATCGGCGTCGCGGCTAGTTTGGCCCGGGTTCGCGCCCGGACCGCCCCAGGTGGGCCCACGACCGTCCCCAGTCTTCCAACCGCCGGGGTGGCGAGCGCCCCCGCCCCGTGCGACCCGCCCGTTCTACTCGAGGGCGAGCAGGTGTGCATCGTCGACATCAACAACGGCAATCGACTCGAAACCTATGTGATCGCCGGTGAGCGAGGCAGTGGTGTCATCGGGATCAACGGCGGTGCCGCCCACCTCGTCCACCCGGGCGACACCTTTAACGATGTTTCGGCGCTCGACGGCGGCGACAATCCCGCTTGCGCCCTGGCGTTCACCGATGTGGTTGTGGGGCGCGTCGCGCGCGACGGGGAAGCAACGGAGAGGCGGGGCACGGCGGGCAAGGGGCGGGGCAGAACCAGTCACCGTTCCGCCGGCTGGCGCGCACGCACGCTCTCATCGCCATCGGCGACGCAGCGATGTACGGGGCGGTGGCGGGCGAGGTGCTCAGCCTGGGGCCCGATGCGCAGCGTTCGGCGGTGCTGCGCTACCTGATCGTCAGCTTCGCCCCCTTCGTGGTGGTGGCGCCGTTGATCGGCCCCACGATCGACCGGATTCCCGGTGGGCGGCGCATGGTCGTGCAGATCACCGCCGTCGCGCGCGCGGTGCTGTACGTGTTCATGGCGTTCCACACCGACGACATCCTGCTCTACCCGCTCGCGTTCGTGGCGTTGGTGATGCAGAAGACCTATGCCGTGCAGAAGTCGGCGTTGGTGCCCAGCGTGGGACGCACGGCAGACGAGCTGGGGGAAGCGAACTCCAAGCTGGGCCCCCACACCGGGCCTGTGCCTTAAAACACACG
>CALLZA010000152.1 GCA_937858165.1 uncultured Ardenticatenia bacterium | reverse complement strand
GGTTGGCGATGGACGGGGTGACGGTTGCGTCTACGGTAACCGGGCGTGATGCGGAGACTTATTGAGCGTGTACGACTCCGTCTAGCTTGTCAAAGAGCGCGAGGTGCGATGTGTTTTTTTTTGCAAGCAGAAGACGGCATACGAGATCTAGTACGGTCTCGTGGGCTCGGAGATGTGTATAAGAGACAGGTGAAGTCCTGGTAGCGGCCGACACTGCCGACGATGGCCGCCACCGGAATCTGTCGCAGCCCGCCCGGCGACTGGCCGCTGATACGCAGCTTGTCGGCGACTTCCTCATAGGACAGCAGCTCGGTCGATTGCCCCGACAGCCGGGCTAGTAAGCTCTCGACGGCTGCCTGGCGGCGTGCCCGATGGAACTGCTCGGCGACCAGGGCGCGCCGGTAGTGACTTCCCGCACTCATGATGGGCAATAATAGACGATTGGCCGCCCACGGCCAACTTAAGCTAGACTAAGCGCCTATGAGCAAGCGAGCCATTCTCTCCGTTCACGACAAGACAGGGCTGATCGAGTTAGGCCGTGCGCTGGCGGCGCAAGGGTGGGAGTTGATCGCCAGCGGCGGCACGGCGCACGCGCTGCGCGCCGCCGGGCTGGCCGCGCGCGATGTGGCCGAACTGACCGGCGCGCCGGAGATGCTCGGCGGGCGCGTCAAGACGCTGCACCCGACCATCCACGGCGGCATTCTAGCCCGCGACACGGCCGAGGACGCGGCCGAGTTGGCCGCCCACGCCATCGTCCCCATCGACCTGGTGGTCTGCAACCTCTACCCGTTCGCCGCCACCATCGCCCGGCCCAACACGACGACGGCCGAGGCCATCGAGCAGATCGATATTGGCGGCGTGACCCTGCTGCGGGCGGCGGCCAAGAACTTCGGCCGCGTCGTTGTGCTGTGTGACCCGGCCGACTATGCGCCGGTGCTGGCCGCGCTGGCCGCGGGCGGGCCGGACGAAGCGGCGCGGCGGGCGCTGGCCGCCAAGGCGTTTGCCCACACCCAGGCGTATGACGCCGCCGTGGCGGAGTATCTGGCTCCGGCCCCCTTGCCCTTTGGGAGAGGGGGCTGGGTAGGGGGCGAAGGGGTAGGCGGCCCTCTCCCGGAGGGCGAGGGGACGGAACTGCCGCAGACGCTGCGTCTGGAGTTGGTGCGGGTGCAGGCGTTGCGCTATGGCGAAAACCCGCATCAGGCAGCGGCGCTCTATAGCATGGTCGCCGACGCCGGCAGGATGCCGGCGATCCAGGGGCCGTTGGGCGGGCGGCTGGTGGGCGGGAAGGAGATGTCATACAACAATCTGCTCGACCTCGACGCCGCCTGGCGCGCCGCTGAGTCGTTCGCTGCGCCGGCCGTGGTCATCGTCAAGCACCTCTCCCCCTGCGGCCTGGCCGTGGGCGACAGCATCGCCGCGGCCTTCCCGGCGGCGCTGGCCTCCGATCCGGTGTCGGCCTTTGGCGGGGTCATCGCCGCCAACCGGCCTGTGGACGACGCCTTCGTCGCGGCCCTGGCCGCGGCTGACTTGTTCGTCGAGGCGGTCATTGCGCCGACTTTCAGCGCGGCGGCCGTGGCCTGGTTTGCCGTGCACAAAAAGAGTTGCCGCCTGGTGGAAGTAGGACAGGAGGCGGGGGCGGCGCTGGAACTGCGGGCGGTGCGCGGCGGGCTGCTGGCCCAGACGCGGGACGACGGCGACCCCCCCGGCGCATCATGGCGGGTCGCCGGCCGCCGCGCGCCCACGGACAAGGAGATGGCCGCCCTGCGCTTTGCCTGGTTAGCCAGCCAGCACGTCAAGTCCAACGCTATCGTCCTGGCCCGCTCACTGGGCGCGTCCGGCGCGGTGGCCACGGTCGGTATCGGCGGTGGGCTGCCCAGCCGGGTGGACGCGGTGCGGTTGGCTGTGGCCAAGGCGGGCGAACGGGCGCGGGGGGCGGTGTTGGCCTCCGACGCCTTCTTCCCATTCGCCGACGGGTTGGAGGCAGCGGCCGAAGCGGGGGTGACGGCTGTTGTCGAGCCGGGCGGCTCTGTGCGCGATGACGAGGTGATTGCCGCCGCCGACCGGCTGGGGGTGGCGCTGGTCTTTACCGGTGTGCGCCACTTTCGGCACTAGGAGGAAGGGATTAGGAGATAGGGATTAGGCAAGAGTGCTCTTGCCTAATCCCTATCTCCTAATGAACAACCGGCGCTGGCTCATAGAGCATCGCCTTAATCTCCTGCACGTCGCGGCGCAACTGGGGTTCGATATCGATCAGTCCGGCAATCTTCTCGTAGCCGTGAAGAATCGTGGTGTGGTCGCGGTTGCCCAATAGGACACCGATCTGTGGCAGCGACGCCTCCGTCTCCGTGCGCGCCAGGTACATGGCCACCTGACGCGGGTAAGCGATGGTGCTCTTGCGGCTGCTGCTGGCCAGCGTCTCGTAGGTGACGTTGTAGTAGCGGCAAACGAAGTCGATGACCTGATCGACCGTGACGCGCTCGGCGCGGCGCAGTGTGTCGGCCAGCGCGCGGTTGACCAGCGTCTGATCGATCGCCCCCCCGGTCAGCTGGGCGTAGGCGATGACCTTGTTGAGCGCCCCCTCCAGCTCGCGGATGTTCTGTCGCACCTGATGAGCGATGAACTCGATGACGCTGTCGGGCACGGGGCAGCCCAACTCGTCCGCCTTCGCCAGCAAAATGGCGCGGCGCGTCTCTTCCTCCGGCGGCTGGATGTCGGCCGTCAATCCCCACTCGAAGCGCGACAGCAGCCGTTCCTCCAGCGTCGCCAGCGCCTTGGGGGAGCGATCGCTGGAGATGACCACCTGCTTGCCGTGGCTGTGGAGGTCATTGAAGGTGTGGAAGAACTCGTCCTGCGTCCCTTCCTTGCCGGCGATGAACTGGATGTCGTCGATGAGCAGCACATCGACCGTCCGGTAGCGCTCGCGGAACTCTGGCGTCTGCTTCGTGCGGATCGCCATGACCAGGTCATTGGTGAAGGTCTCGGCCGAGATGTAGCGCGCGCGGTAGCCGTCCTGGCGGCAGCGGTGGCCAATGGCGTGCAGCAGGTGGGTCTTGCCCAAACCGACGCCGCCATAGATGAACAGGGGGTTGTAGGTCTGGCCGGGGCTTTCGGCCACTGACAGGGCCACGGCGTGGGCCAGCCGGTTGTTGGGGCCGACGACAAAGGCGGGAAAGGTGTAGCGGCGGTTCAGCGTGCCGTTCTCGTCGGGGGCGCCGTTGCCGTTGGCCTCGGCCGTATGGCCATTCCGGGCCGGTTCGCGTGGCGGCGCGGGCACCAGGTCCACCCGCCCGTTGCCGTTGGTCATCGTCGTCTTGGGGGCGATGATCTCGTCGGACCAGACCACAAAGCGCACCAACGTGCGGCGGCCGATGACGCTCGACAGTGTCCGGGCAATCAAATCGTAAAGCCGGTTCTCCAACCAGTCCTTGGCAAAGTCGTTGCGCACGCCAATGACGAACTCGTCGTTGGCCCACGACAGCGCCCGCGTCCCTTGCAGCCAGGTGGTAAACGTGGCGCGCGTCATCTGCATTTCCAACTCACCCAGCGCCGCTTTCCATGCGGTCTCGGGTGATAGGGTGATGGTGTTCATGTCTCTTCCCTCGGCAAGCGGCCGCGGCCCGGCACACGACAACCTCGGTTGGCCCGCTCTTTGTTTTCGACAGACTGACAGACAGACGGAGGTCCGAACTACACTGAGTGGCCGGGTCCCGCTCCCTTATCGTCTTGTTGGCCTTTGCCCGGTGGTGACCGTCGCCAAGGCTCCCCTACGATGTAAGCAAGTGACTGGCTGCGATGCGGACGATGCCGCTCAATGTCCAGCCATTCTAGCATGACCATCTCTTAGGGACAATGGCCGCCACCTCTATTTGGCTTAAAAGCTGGCGATTTTTTAGGAATCGGCAATGTTAAGAAAATAGAGCAATTCTACCCGCGCCTGTTACCCCCCGGTCATGCGCCAACAAATGGGTGAGCTTGCGGCATGGACCCCCCATATATAGCCGCAGTTAACCATAACAGCGTTCGTAAAACAGGTCTATAGCCGCGCCGAAGCAGGGCAAGAGGGAGTAGGGCTAATACCGCATTTTGGGGCGCGCGACATTACAACGGCGCAAAGCGGGAAGAATGTTACCAAGACGCCACTCAACTGCCCCGCTGGGGCAGGGGGTGCTACCCGGCGCGCGGCCGACGCCTCGCCGCACCGCCGCGCATGGACGCCAGCACCCAGAGCAGCACCGCCGCGGCCAACCCGCCTACGCCCAGCCACAGCCAGTTGAACCCCCGCGCCGGAGCCACGTCGATCTCGAACGTTACTTCGTCGCTCGCGCCGCGTGCGCCGGCGGCCGACACACCTACCTGCCAGCGCCCCGGTGTCACCTGATCGTTGAACTCGGCGGCGAACAGCAGGCGGTTGGTGTCATCACTCCCGGCCGTCGTCGCCAGTTCCACAGTCGGGTCGGCCAGCAACCGTAGCCTCACCGTCACCACCACGTCGCTAACAATGAACTCCTGCGTGGCCGGCTCCACCACGGCAACGACGACATGGGCCTCGTCGGTGCGCAGCGGGTCGGGGTCGGTCCAGACCGACAGCAGATACGGGCCGGCGGGCGCGTTGAGCAGTTGCGGTGTGCCCGTGCCATGGGCGTCGGCGACGAGCGTGATGATAAAGAGAAGAGGGACACCGAGGAACACAGAGATGGCACGAAGTTTCATCAGCCCCCCATCAACATCGATCCCCGCATCTCCATCGGCAGGTTGAACGTCAGCAGCGCGGCCACGGCCAGCCCCAGCAACACCAGCAGCCAGGGCGCCAGGGCACGCGCGGCCAGGGGCGGATCATCGAAGTCGCGGCGACCGATGCGTTGGCCAACAAACAGCGACAGGCCGAAGCCGATCAGGACGACGGCCGTCTGCAACGGCAGCAGCCAGCCGCCGGGCAGCAGCGCCGCCAACTCCCAGTTGGGCGCGTCCCCCAGCCAGTTCAGACCGTGGGCCAGAAGGAAGCTCTGCGTCACCGGCACAATGCCCAGCCCGCCGATGGCCAGGTGGTAGCCGTAGTGGGCCAGCCAGATAGCCACCGCCAGGGGCACAAACGCCGGCACAAAGCGGCTGAAAGCGATGCGCAACGGCTCGGCCCGCCCCACGACGGCCCGGCTAAGCCAGGCGGCGGCCAGCCCGACGGCCACCGGCAGGGCCACAAAGAGCGTCCCGAACGTCAGCGCTAGCAGTAGCGCCTCGTTGGCCGTGCCCAGGGCCGCGGCCAGCCAGGCCAGCAGGTCGTAGAACGGCGGCACCATGCCGAAGGCGTTGCCCACGGCGGCGAAGGCGAAGACCAGTACCAGAAAGCTCACGTCCCAGCGGCGCGGCCAGGCGTCGTCGAGCAGCTCGCGCCCCGGCGGGCGCACAGCCAGGGCGACGTTGTCATAGGGGCAGGCGCGGGCGCAGTCGAGGCAGAAGACGCAATCCAGATTGGTGCGCAGCGTTGGCGGGAACAGCTCCGTGCCACACCCCAGAACACGCGCCGATCCGTTGACGCACTCCTTGCCGGGGCAGGTACGGCAGACGTCGCGGTCGCGGACGGTGATTTGCGTCGGCGAGGTGGTGGCGGCGACGAAGTTGAACGTGCCCAGCGGGCAGACGTACTTGCAGAAGGGGGACTCGGCGAACAGCGCCTCCAACACGAACGCGCCGGCGAAGTAGCCGATGATGACCGCCGCCGTCAGCCGCGGCCCGGCCCACAGGTCGAGCCACTCGTAGAGGAACAAGAAGGCGACGAAGGCGGCCACGGCCAGCCACTTGTTGCGCAGCGCCCTCGGCCAGCGCCGACCGCGCCCGCTCAGCCGTCGGGCCAGCGTGCGCGGCAGTGCGAACGGGCAGCCCATGCAGAACAGGTTGCCCACCAGCAGCAGGGCGATCATGACCAACCCGCGATAGTGAACCCAGACGCCGACCGTCGCCAGATTTTGCGCCGCCAGCGGCGGCCCTGTCAGCCCGTCATAGATGAGCAGCAAGGCGACGAGTAGCAGCGGCAGTTGCAACAGCAGCCGGCCGTTGCGCGCCCGCAGCAGGCGGCCGAGCAACGGCCGGCGCAATAGATCGTGGCGCGGCGGCGGCCGGTAGAGCGCCCCACCGTCGTTGACGGCGATCTCGTCCAGCCGGATGGGCGGCACTTACTCGACCGCCTCAACCGTGAACGGGAATGTCGCCCGCTTCACGCGCCCGTCGGGCAACGTGGCCTCGACGGCAACCGTCCAGTCGCCGGCCATTGTCCACTCGAAGTCGGCCGTGTACTGCCCGCCACCCGTGCCCGTAGCGTCGGCCAGCACTGGTTTCATGCCGGCGTGGTTCATGTCGCCGCGCAACGTCACCGGCCCAGCGCCATCGATGGGCTGGCCGTCGGCATCCCACAGCGTCAGGTCGAAGGTGATCGGCCCCACGGCGAGCGAGTCAGGGCCGGGGGTCAGCACGACCTGCACGTCCGCGGCCTCGTCGGTCGCGGGCTGTTGGCGGCAGGCGGGCAACAGGAGCAGCAACAGGAGCAGGCCGATTAAGACCTCACGCAAAGATCGCAAAGGACGCCAGGGGCGCAAAAAAGCGGGTTGCTTGTCGTTCTCTGCGCCCTGTGTGTCTTGGCAGGAAGGGCTACTCTGCGCGAACGGGTACATCAATGGTGATCTCCCCCGCATTCTCGAAGGTTAGCGTCAGCGCCACCGTGTCGCCCACGGCCGGCGGCTCGTCCACACCCATGAACATGATGTGCAGCCCGCCACGCTCGAAGGCGACGGTGCTATTGGGCGGTACATCGACGCCGTCAACCGCATTCATGGCCATCGTACCGTCGTCGGCCATGACTGACTCGTGCATCTCGGCCATCGCCAGCGGGCTGGCCACGGCGATAAGGCGGTCGGCTGTGTCGCTATCGTTGCGGACCAGGAAGTAGGCCGCGCCGTTGCCCCCGGCCATGGCCGGAGGGCGCGCCCACGCCTCCTCGATGGTGATGCCGCCGGTAGCGGCTGGTTCGTCCGTCGTGCCCCCGCCACAAGCGGCCAGCAAAACGATGATGAGTAGTAGGAACAGGTTGTGACTACGACGTAACATCATTGGGTTCCCCTTGGCAGTCGCCGCCGGCCGAATAGCGCGGCGCGCCGCCACTATGCTCTGTAGTGTACCTGTCGGCGGCGATGACGCAAGGCGTCAGAGCGCGCTCTTCAGGGGGATGCCGTTCGGATAACTGACTGATGAGTAGCCGGCTGTGCTAGGGCTGCCGGGCGATGGGCTAGCCGCCCACCGGCGTTATCAGGGCGCAGTGTGCTGATGGCCGCCACCGTCGTCGACCGCCGGAGCATCCACCGGCGCAGCCCCCTTCGCCAGCAGCAGTTCATTCATATAGCCGATCTCGCTCGTCTGCGCCTCGGCCATCGCTGTCGCCAGTTGGCGCACCGCCGCGCGCTCGGCGTCGACAGCGGCCGCTGCGGCCATGTCAACGCCACCTACGTGGTGAGGAATCATCAGTTGCAGAAAGAGGACGTCGGCCGCCGCGCCCTCGGCGGCGCGCAGGGCGTCCAGTTGCTCGGCCGTGGCCATGCCGGGCATCAGCCCCTCGGTCGGCATCCCCATCCAGGCCATACGCGGCCCGGTTGTCGTCCAGGGTACGCCCCAGGCGTCAAGCCAGCCGCTCATGATGCCGATTTGCCCCTGCTGCGTCGTCAGGATGTCGAAGGCCAGCGAGCGCACCGCCGGGTCGTCGCTGCGGTCATACACCAGGGCGGCCATCTGCACCGCCTGCTCGCTGTCTCTTATACACATCTCCGAGCCCACGAGACCGTACTAGATCTCGTATGCCGTCTTCTGCTTGAAAAAAAAAAATCCGATTGTTCTAGTACTACCGTGCTATCACGTCGCACTCGGGCACATGGGCTGCGATCACATCCCACCCACTCCGTCTGCCACACTG
>CALLZA010000151.1 GCA_937858165.1 uncultured Ardenticatenia bacterium | reverse complement strand
TTGTGCTGAAGATGTCTCTCTAGCTGTTGCAGTTTTTTTTTTGCAAGCAGAAGACGGCATACGAGTTCTAGTACGGTCTCGTGGGCTCGGAGATGTGTATAAGAGACAGCGAGCGGCTGGCCAGCCTGGGCGCGGGGCAAAACCCGGCCTGGGTCGTAGAGACAGCCACCGGCGGCGTGCTGCCCGGCAACCTCCGCTCATTCGATGTCCTCTATCTGGACACCAACACGGGCGACTCGCTAAACGGGTCGCTGGCGGCCGTCCGCGCCTATATCGACGGCGGCGGCGGCCTCTTTCTGACTGACCCTGACTTCGGCGCGCGTATCGGCCGCGGCCTGCAGGCTCCCCGCAGCAGCCGCACGCCGCCCGCCGGCCGCAGCATCGAGTTCACCCGCGCCCTGCGCCTGACACCGGCCCTGCGCGACCTGCAACTGGCGGAGATGCCGACCAATCCCGCGACCGTGCCGCTCAACACCCTGGGCTCGGGCTGGAAGGTGCAGGCCAAGCTTGTCGAGCAGGGCAACCTCACCCTGGCTTCCACCCGTTTCGGCCTCGGCCGCATCCTGCTCAGCCCCTTTGTGGTCGACGATGCCGCGCCGGAAGACCAGTACCTCCTCAAGAGCATGTCATGGCTGTTGGACTACTTCGACGAGCTGTTCACCGGCAACGTGGTTCTCACCAATATCGAAGTGACCCAGGCCATCCAGACACTGGACCACGACGTCGTGCTGGTGCAGGGCAAGAAGACGTTCGTGCGCGTCCACGCCCGATTTCCGCTGGTCGAAAACAAGGGACAGCTGCCGCTGGTGGCCACGTTGCGCGGCACCGCCATCGTCGACATCGGGAACGGCAACACCGTCGAGATCGACTTGTCGCCGCCGCTCTCGCTGGTCAACCCGGGCGGCTATGCGCTCATCTCCAGCTATCCCGACCGCGAACAACTCAACGACAGCTTCCTCTTTGAACTGCCGGCTGATTGGACCGAGTATGCCAATCTCCGGCTGACGGCCCATATTGATTCCAACGGCGCGCTGTACGACGCCAACCTGAACAACAACGTCGGCTCGGTCGTGGTCAACTTTGCCCCGGCCTATCCGCTCCGCCTGCGGCTCTACGACGTGCGTTACCAGGTCGGCGGCGGGGTCTTCGGCGTTCCGGAGTTCCACTTCGACAGCATCGAGTCATGGCTGCGCCGCGCCTACCCCATTGCCGACCTGATCGTGGAGCGCAAGCAGCACCTCTACTCGACCGATGGCGTGCCGGAGGCGAAGTACGTCAACATGGAACTGGCGACTCTGCGCGCTATCGACCTGGTCAACGGGGCGAACCCCAGGCGCGTCTATTACGGCGTGGTCAGCGACGAGATCGGCTTCATGAAAGGGCTGGCCTCCGGCAACTACATCGCCTCCGGCCCGGCCGGCGTTCCGGGGCCTAACTCCTGGGCGTGGGACACCGACGGCAGCTACGCCGACTGGTACGCCGGCCACGAAATCGGCCACACCCGCGGTCGCGGCCACGCCAATTTTTGCGGCGCGAAGAATGGGCCGAGCTTCCCCAACGTCAGCGGCCTGATCAGCCCCTTCCCCGGCGACGCTTCCGGACACTTCGGCTTCGATATCGCCACCCGCCAGATCTATGGGCCTTCCGACTGGTACGACGTCATGACCTATTGTGACAACCAGTGGATCTCCGAGTTCACCTACGAGGGCATCTACAACTATCTCGCCCAGGAGACACTGGGGCCATTCACAGACAGCCCGGCCAGCCTGACGACCGGCGAACACCTGATCGTCATCGCCCTGGCCGACCTCGACGGCGGCGCGGGCGCGTTGGAGACGGTCATGGTTCAGACGGGCGTCGCCCCGACGCTCCAAGCAGAGGACAGCGACTGGTCCATCGCCCTGCTGGCCGCCGGCGGCGCGCTGCTGGCCGAGTATCCCTTTGTGCCGGAGCCGCCCTCGGACACCGAAGACGACCCCAACCCGCAACTGCTCATCAATGAGATCGTCCCCTGGGTGGCCGGCGCGGCCCGCGTCCAACTCCGGCACAGCGGGCAGGTGCTCGACGAGCGGCGGGGCAGCAGCAACGCGCCGACGGTCACGGTCCTGCCGCCAGACGTGACGGCGACGACGGCCACTTTCCAATGGTCGGCCGCCGACGCCGACGGCGACCCGCTGACCTTCGCCGTCCTCTATAGCGCCGACAACGGGGTGACCTGGCAATCGTTGGCCGCTGGTCTGACGGAGAGCAGCCACACCATCAGACAGGACGAGCTGCCCGGCGGGCCGCAGAGCCGCGTGCGCGTGCTGGCCAACGACGGCCTGCTGACCGGCGAGGCAACGTCGGCCCCGTTCGCCGTGGCCACCTCGGCCCCGGACGTGACGATTTTCGCGCCGGCAGAGGGCAGCGCCTTTTACCTCGCCCAGCCGGTCATGCTGGAAGGAGCAGCCGCTGACCTGGAGGACGGCGCGCTGGATGGCACGGCGCTGCTATGGTCGTCCGACCGCGACGGCGAACTGGGCCGCGGCGAAGCGCTCGCCACGGCCGAACTCTCCACCGGCGAGCACGAGATCCGCCTGACGGCCACCGACAGCGACGGGCAGCAGACCACGACCGCGCGAACGATCGTCATCCTACCGGCCGACGCCGAGCCAGAAGCCGCCCTGACCGTCGCGCCGGGCACTCTCCGGCTGGACACCACCCCCGGCTCCGCCCCGGCCGCCTTCGTGCTCACCACCCGCAACACGGCCGGTGCGCCGTTGAACTGGACGGCGCGAAGCAACCGGGCGTGGGCCGGCGTCCACCTGGCCGGACAGCCGCCCGCCACGTCGGCCGCCGGGGCCACGCCCGCCGATCTGCATGTCACCGTCGATCCCTCCACGCTGGGGCCGGGGGTCCACGAAGCGACGATTACCCTGACGCCGCAGGGCGCACCGCCGCAGACCGTCGCCCTGACGGTAACCATCACCCAACCGGTTCTGTACCTGCCGGTGCTGGTGAAATGATGCTATTGCCTGAAAACAGAGACTTGACACGTGAAGGACCAATGATACTCTGTCAGGAACGGGGCCAGAGACGTCTCCGTGTCAGGTCTTTAGCAATGCTAACGCTTAACAGGTAACTGTCAGGATGAGACTTCGCAGGGCATCTCTGTTTCTGCCATTCATCATGGTGTCGTTGCAGGCCCTGGCCGCCGCTCCGGCGCAGCAAGACGAACGGATTGAGACCGTCGACGTCTACATACAGGCTGTCTCTTATACACATCTCCGAGCCCACGAGACCGTACTAGCTCTCGTATGCCGTTTTCTCCTTGAAAAAAAAAAATATAACACACACAACACTCACCTCAAGTCAGGTATCATAAACAACGATGACACTGAATACCACCGAG
>CALLZA010000150.1 GCA_937858165.1 uncultured Ardenticatenia bacterium | reverse complement strand
GAGCGTAAGTTGTTGTGAAGCGCCCGCGCCGCAGTTCCGCCTGGGCATGCGCCCCGGCGGAGAGTTCCGCCGCGGGGACACCCCCATCCAGTGGCCCGAGGGGAAGTTGCCGACGTTGCGGGCGGCGCGCCCCCCGGCCGGGACGGTGCGCGCGGCGGCGATCGCGGCGGCCCTCATCGCCAGCGCGGACCGCGGCGCGGCCGCGGCCCCGGGCCAGCTGCCTGCGGCATCGCCGGCTGCGTCCTCCCCGGCGATCGCCGGAGCGAACGCGTGGGGGCGGAAGGCGCGCTTCTCCGCCGGCGGGGGCGGCTGCGTACAACAGGCGGCCTACCGCGGGGAGGAAAGCACTAGAAAAAAAGCAAGAGGCGCAGCTGGAGGGCTGGAAGATTTGTCGGGGCATGGGTACGCGGAGGCGCCGCTCCCGCCACAGGGGCTTTCAATAGCGCCCTGTCGGCTGACGGCTCGGCCGTGGCCTTCGTTGTTTTCAGCGGCCCCTTGTTGGCCAGCGACACCAACGGCGTCGAAGACGTCTATCTGCGCCGTCTGAACGTCAATCAGACTCTGCGCGCCTCGGCCGTGGCCTTTGCCTACAACGCGCCGAACGGCAACAGCGCCTACCCCGCGCCCTCGCTCGATGGGCGCGTCGTGGTCTACACCTCGCAGGCGGGCAACCTCGTCCCCGGCGACAGCAACCGCGAAACCGACGTCTTCGTCACCGACCGCCAGACCGGCGTGACCACCGTCCTGACCACCGGCGACGGCTTTACCACCGGCGGCGCGCTGGAGAAGGTCGACATCTCCGATAACAGCCGCTATGTGGCGTTCGCCAGCTCTTACCCCCTCCTCGCGGAAGACACCAACGGCCGGATCGATGTCTTCGTTCGTGACCGCCAGACGAACACGACCACGCTCGTGTCCGTCAGCAGCAGCGGTGAGCAGGGCGACCAGGACTCCTACAATCCGGCCCTCTCGGACGATGGCAACCTGGTGGCTTTCGTCTCGGCCGCCCCCAACCTGGTGCCCAATGACAACAACGACATGGTCGACGCCTTTGTTCACAACCGGACAACCGGCGTCACGGCTCGCGTTTCGCTGAAGGCCAACGGGGCCGAAGCGGAGGCCGAGACGACCGGGATCGACATTGACGCCACGGGGCGCTACGTGGCCCTCTCTTCGTCGGCGGCGCTGACACCCGACGACAATGACAACAGTATCCCCGACATCTACGTCCGCGACCTGCAAACGGGCGCGGTGGTGTGGATCAGCCACAGCTACGACGGCTCCGACAGTGAATACTACTCGTACTCGATCTCCCCGGTCATCTCCAGCGACGGCCGCTACGTGGCCTTCGAGTCATGGGCCGATAATCTCGTGCCCAACGACAACAACCATAGCCCCGACGTTTTCCTCTATGACCGGCAGACAGACCAATTGACGTTGGTCTCCATTGGCCCCGACGGCGGGGCGGCCAATGGCTCCTCCGAGCAGCCGAGCATCTCCAACGACGGCCGCTACGTCGCCTTCAACTCCTATGCCGACAACCTGGTGGCCAACGATACAGTCTGGAGCCGGGACGTGTTCGTCTACGACCGCGTGGCCGGCACAATCGGCCGGGCCTCAGTCACCGCCACAGGGCAGGAAGCCGACCAGCACAGCGGCGGCGCGGCCATCAGCGGTGATGGGTCGAAGGTGGCCTTCCAGTCGTGGGCGAGCAATCTGGTCGCCGGCGATACTTACAACATCCAGGACGTGTTCATCACCGATCGCCCCATCGGCAGCCTCCCCCCCGACCCCCACGACGTCTACTTCATCAGCCCCAGTGGCGCGGGCAATGTCGGCGGCATCCCCTTCACCGGGGCCGACATCCTGCACTATACACGATCGAGCAACTCGTGGCAGATGGTTTACGACGGCTCGGTACGGGGCACGGCCAAGAACATCGGTGCGTTCGATATGATGGACGACGGCAACGTGCTGCTGGTCTTCAGCGCCAATCAGGTCATCCCCGGCCTGGGCACGGCCACACCGCGCGATGTCGTCCTCTTCGAACCGTTTGACCCGCTGACTTACCCGCTCGGCCCCGGCGTCTACTCCTGGTACATGCGCGGCGCTAACTCCGGTCTAACGACGGCCAGTGAAGCCATTGACGCCCTATACTGGTCCTACAATGGCATTGACCTCGCCCCCGAACTGACCATCAGCACCAAAGGCGCGTCGGCCGTGGGCCCGAATAATTCACTGAAGGCCCAGGACGAAGACGGCATCGTCTGCACCCTGTTCAACGGCGTTTGCACCTGGAAACCGGCGCTGACGCTTAACCTGACGACCATCCCCGGCATGGGGCCTGAGAACGTGACGGGCTTGTCCCGTGGCGAAGTTAACTGCTGCAACGTCACCTACGTCACGCTCCTCAACGCGTTCAACGTCGGCGGCGTCACCGGCAACGCCAAGAGCATCTTGCGGCTGACGCCCAATGGCACGAGTTGGAACGTGGCCGCGGTTGAATGGCTGGCCCCCGGCGCGACCTTCCCGTCGAACCTCGATGGCCTGTCGCTCAACGAGGTCTACAACCCGTATCCGTAATCGTCGGATGAGAACCCACAGATTACGCAGATTTCACAGATTGCAGTTTTATTCTGTGAAATCTGTGTAATCTGTGGTTATTCTTTTCGGTGGCGCGCAATCACCCGCTCCAACGCATCCAACCCCCGCGCCACGACCTCCATCTCCGGTCCGAAGCTGATCCGGCAGTAGTGGCGGTAGCGGGCGTAGGTGCGGCGCTTCTCCGGGTTCACGTCGAAGAAGACGCCCGGCACAGTGATGACCTTCTCCTCCAGCCCGGCCTCGAAGAACTGGATGCCGTCGTTGAGCGGCGGCGGCAGTTGCGACAGGTTGGCCCAGACGTAGAACGTGCCCGCCGGCTCGACCTCGACCAAAATCCCCATCTTGTACAGTCGATCGAGCGTGTAGTCGCGTTTGGCGCGGAAAGCGGTCTGGATGGCGACCGTCTCCTGCAACACACACTCCGGCTCCAGCAGCCCCAGCACCTCATTCTGGAACGGGTTATTGGCCCCGCCATCGAGGAACGACCCGGCGCTGGCGATGGCGTGGATGACCTCCTTCGGCCCCAGCGTCCAACTGATGCGCCAGCCGGGGTAGCGCCAGTTCTTGGTCCTGTCTCTTATACACATCTCCGAGCCCACGAGACCGTACTAGATCTCGTATGCCGTCTTCTGCTTGAAAAAAAAAACACACAACACAGAGACACCAAGACACTAAAAGAACAGGAGAATAGATGGACAGCAAACAGAGGGAGACAAGCATAGAGAACGTGCGATGCAGATATATACAACCGAGACCGTGATGGTAGTGAAAGACGACAAACTGAG
>CALLZA010000149.1 GCA_937858165.1 uncultured Ardenticatenia bacterium | reverse complement strand
GTTGTTCTCCGCTCTGTCTAGTGTTATCTAGTGGTGCCTATTATCTGCAGTTCATTGTTTGTGTAACACGTTTTTATATTCTCTATTGTTATCTATAGTTTATGTGCTGTCGATGTGTCTTATGGTTCGTGGTGTCGCGTGATGTGTATTTTTTTTTTTTTTTTAATGATACGGCGACCACCGAGATCTACACTAGATCGCTCGTCGGCAGCGTCAGATGTGTATAAGAGACAGGGTTGAAACCGGCGGCGGGTGGCGGGTGGCGGGTGGCGCGTGGCGTCTCTTAACACGTATCTCGTATCTCGTGTCTCGTATCTTAACAGCGCTCCGGACAGGGCCAGAAAGATACCGAAGGCGAGCACGTTCCAGAACTGATAACTGTAGAACGCCGCGGCCGAGGGAAAGGCGTCGGTCGCGCCGGCCAGACCCAGGAACACGCGCTCCACCAGCCCTTCTACCAGCCCATAGGCCACACGACTCAGCAGTAGGCCGCCCAACGTCAGCAACCCGCCGAGCAAGGCCAGCCAGGCCAGGAGACGGGCCACACGGATAGCTAAGGGGGTATGGGGTGCGGTCGCATCGGCCGTTGCCCGTCCCGCATCTGAGGATGCGGACGCTGCATGCTTTGTTCCGCCACCCGCCACCGCGTCTGCGCCGATTCCGGCCAGCACCGCCACCGCCAGCGCCAGCGGAAAGACCCAGCGGAACGGCGTGTGCAACTGGTCGATGAACGGCAGGCCGTAGTACAGCAAGGCATAGAGCGGCGTGCCGAAGATGAAGGCCACCGACAGCAGGGACAGTACTACAAAGAACCGCCCGGCGGAGGAGGTTCCAGGTTCCAGGGGCCAGGGGCCAGGGGCAGAGGATACTGCTCTGGAACCTGGAACCTGGCCCCTAGAACTTTTCGCGTTGGCCGTCGGCCACAGCGCCGCCACGCCGATAG
Source organism: uncultured Ardenticatenia bacterium (assembly GCA_937858165.1). GTDB lineage: Bacteria > Chloroflexota > Anaerolineae > Promineifilales > Promineifilaceae > Promineifilum. The sequence goes on along the minus strand of CALLZA010000149.1, from coordinate 810 downwards.
CCGCCAGCAACAACGGCAGCACCCCCATGTACCACGCCCCCTCGACGTAGTTCTTCTCGCCCCAACTGGTTGTGCCGGGGCCGCGCGGGTTGGGTTGGCCGTTGGCGTTGAGCGTCAGCGGCACAAGCTCCCCGCTGAAAACGTCGCGATAGGCGTGGTCGGTCGGGTTGCCGTGGAAGTCGGGTAGCAGCAGGGTCAGCGCGTTGCGCCAGGGGAAGGCCCAGCCGCGCACCTCGTCGAACCCGGCCGACCCGGCGCGGAAGTTGACCTGGCCCACTTCGAACAGGGGCACCAGTTGCAGCGCGGCAATGAGCAGGCCAAGGGCGACCATCGCGGCCAGCCACGCGAGAGAGCGAGCGACGGGTGACGAGCGACGGGTGGCGGGTGGCGAGTGAAGAGGCTCACGCAAAGGACGCGAAGGGGGCAAAGGACGCAAGGAAGAAGACTCTGACTTGGCGTCCTTGGCTTCCTTAGCGCTCTTTGCGTGAGCCTCTTCCTCTTCATTCGTAGTTCGTAGTTCGTAGTTCGTAGTTCGCAGTTCCGCAACGACTCGCCATAGCGCATACAGCCCCATCACGAGCAATGTGTAGTAGGTGAACTCGGCGTGCCCGGCCAGGATTTGCAGTGCCAGGGCGACCGCGCCGGTGGCGGCCCATAGCAGCGTGCGGTGGCGGCGCGCCGGCGGGCCGAGGCTGGTGGTGATAACGCGGGCGATGCAGCCCAGCAGCAACGGGAGCCAGACGACGGCGCCGCCGATCATCCGGACAACGGCGGCGCTGAGGAGACGGAATTGCGCCCCCTGGAAGGCAA
>CALLZA010000148.1 GCA_937858165.1 uncultured Ardenticatenia bacterium | reverse complement strand
TGTGCGATATGGTGTGCACATCTAGAAGTGACGTGTTTTTTTTTTTCAAGCAGAAGACGGCATACGAGATCTAGTACGGTCTCGTGGGCTCGGAGATGTGTATAAGAGACAGCTCCTTTGCTCCCCTGCGCTTCTCAATCCATCACCCCGCACGAGAATAATCCCCTCGTGCTCATCGCTAATCCCCAACTCCTTCTCGGAGCAGAGCATGGAGTCATTGTAGATGCCGCGCAGGGGGCGGCCCTTGAGCTTGGCCTTGACGCGCCCGTCTTTGTGGCCGTCGTAGAGGGTGGCCCCTTCGAGGGCGTAGGGGGCGTAGAGATTCTCGCCGCTCAGGTCGCCGCGGCCGACGTAGGGCAGCAGGTTGGGTGCGCCGGTCACGGCTACTTTTGGCTCGGCCGCGCCATAGTCGACGGTCGCCAGCACCAGGCGGTCGGCGTCGGGGTGCTGCTCCACCTTGAGCACCTGGGCCAGGACGATCCGCTCCCGGTCCCACTCCAGCTCTGCGCCGGGCAGGCCAATGAGGTCGATGCTCTCCACCTCCAGCCCGGCGTTGGTCAATAGCTCGGCCAGCTCCGACACGGGCAGGTCGATATCGACGTATTCTCTTAACCACGATAGCGGTACGCGCATGTTATCTCCAGAGAGGGAAAGCGCACGCAAAGGCGCTAAGGTTCGCAAAAGCGCATAAGAAAAGGAATGAACGCTTCCTGGCGTCCTTTGCCCCTTCGCGCCTTTGCGTGAGCTTCTTAGAATTGTTCAAGGAAGCGGAGGTCATTGGCCCAGAACTGCCGGATGTCGTCGATGCCATACTTCAGGATGGCGATGCGCTCCGGCCCCATGCCGGCGGCGAAGCCGAAGTACCGGTCGGGGTCATAGCCACCGTTGCGCAGCACGACCGGATGAACCATGCCGCAGCCCAGAATCTCCAGCCAGCCGGAGTACTTGCAGATGGCGCAGCCCGCGCCGTCGCACAGGATGCAACTGATGTCCATCTCTGCACTTGGCTCGGTGAAGGGGAAGTAGCTGGCGCGGAAGCGCGTCTGCCGGTCGGCTCCGAACAGGCGGCGGGCGAACTCGGTCAGCGTCCCCTTCAGGTCGGCGAAGGAGATGTCGTCGCCCACGGCCAGCAGTTCCACCTGGGTGAACTGCATCTCGCTGCGCGCCGTCACCTGCTCGTTGCGGTAACACATGCCGGGCAGGATGATGCGGATTGGCTCCGGATGGTATTCGCGCATGGCGCGAATCTGCCCGGCGCTGGTGTGGGTGCGCAGGATGACGCCCGGCGTCGTGGTATAGAAGCTGTCCTGCATGTCGCGCGCCGGGTGGTGGTGGGGGAAGTTCAGCAGCTCGAAGTTCATCTCGTCCGTCTCGACGTCGGGGCTGCGGTAGACCTGGAAGCCCATATCGCCGAAGATGCGGTAGATTTCGCGCAGGGTGCGGGTGATAATGTGCAGGCGGCCGTGGGCCGGGCGGCGGCCGGGCAGCGTCACGTCGAGCGCCCCGGCGGCCAGGTGCGCGCCCAACTCGGCCGCCTCGGCCGCGGCCAGCCGCTCGTCGTAGTCAGCTTCCAGTTGGGCCTTGATCTCGTTCAGCCGCCGACCGAAAGCGGGCCGCTCCTCGGCGCTCAGCGCGCCCAGGTTGCGCGTCAGCAAGTAGATGCGCCCTTTCTTGCCCAGCGTGTCGCGGTGCCAGGCGGCCAGCGCCTCAGGCCCCTCGGCCGCGGCCAGGGCGGCGGCGGCCTGTTGGTAATTGCTTTCCAGTTCTTCGAGCATAGTATTCTCCTGAATCAACCGCCGACCACTGACCGCCGACCGCCGTCAGATGTCCGTTGTTGCAGCGGTCTGCGGTCAGCCGTCGACGGTTGTTCGACGCGCCCGGCCAACAAAAAAGACGCGGGTTGCGCCGCGTCTTTCGGGATTCTCTGTTGCCGGCCTGGCTCAAGCGGAACAGAGCGTCTCGGCCGTCGCGGCGCGGGACTTGTTCGCAAAAGCAAAGCCAAAAAACGAGCCTGAACGATAGACGTTCATAATAGGTCAAAGAGTAGCACCGCGCCGAAAGGTTGTCAAGAAGCCTGCGTCGAAAGGGTGCGCGAACAAGTTGTCAGGTAACGAGAGGGAGGGGGTGGTAAGCAGCCAACTCCGGCCAACGGTGGGAGAGGTAAGCAGCGCGGGCTTTGGCGACCAAACGGGCGCTCTTGACGTTCCAGATG
>CALLZA010000147.1 GCA_937858165.1 uncultured Ardenticatenia bacterium | reverse complement strand
TGCTTATCTCTATAGTAGTACTACTATATCCTTGTCTCATATTTTGTTCTACGTTCTCTCGATGATCTGTGCAGCGTTCTTCTGTTTCTACTGACTTGTTGTTGTGTTATGTAGGCACCGTTTCCCTCATCTGCTGTCGCTTGTTTTTGTTTTAATGATACGGCGACCACCGAGATCTACACTAGATCGCTCGTCGGCAGCGTCAGATGTGTATAAGAGACAGTCATAGACCCAGGCCCCTTCGCCCCGTTCGATGACGACGTCGATTGGGTTGTAGGTGTGGGCGGCGTACGTCTCGTCCAGGGTGATGTACTCTTGGCTCTTCATCGGCATTGTCTCCTTTTTCGCGGCCCGGTGGGAACGGATCGCGATGCGCGGTTCGGTGGATAAAAAAAGCCTGATTCGCGGGGAAATCAGGCTTTGCTCAGACCTACGATAATACGCAGGAAGGTCGTCTTTTAATAGGTTGGTGCGTATTACATTGTCTCTACATTATATATCATGGAGGGCTGCTCTGTCGACCCCCGCATGTAGCGCTGTAGCGCTGTAGCGCGGGTGCGAATACTTTTGGTGTAACATGATCTGACCCCCATCACGTAGACAGGCAGTTAAGCGGCACGATAAAGGGACTCAAAGTCAGACGGGGTCTGGTAGTCCAGAGCCGAATGGATCCGCTGACGATTATAGAATATTTCCATATAGTCAAAGAGGGCAACGCGGGCTTGCTCTCTGGTTTGGAACCGGCAATGATGAACCAGTTCGGTTTTGATGGTAGCAAAGAAGCTCTCCATCGGCGCGTTGTCATAGGCGTTGCCGGAGCGACTCATGCTGGGCAGTATCTTGTGCCTGCTCAGCAAGGCTTGGTAGTCGTTGCTGGTGTACTGGCAGCCCCGGTCCGAGTGATGGATCAATCCTTCTTTCGGCCGGCGCTTGAGAAGAGCCATCTCCAGCGCCTTGAGCGTCAGGTCGGTCTTCAGATGCTGCTCCATGGCCCAACCCACGATGCGTCGGGCATACAGGTCAAGCACAACGGCCAGGTAAAGCCAGCCCTGAGCCGTGCGGATGCAGGTGATATCGCTCAACCAGATCTGGTTGGGCTGAGCGGCGACAAAGAGCTGGGCCAAGCGGTTCGGAGCGACCGAGTGGGCCAGGTTAGCGTGGGTGGTGACCCGGTAACGGCGACTGCGACGCGCCTGCCAGCCGGCCTGTCGCAGCAGACGGGCCACTCGCTTGTGGTTACAGGGTATTTGGCTGTGGACAGCCGCGTGCATGCGCCGATAGCCGTAGGTTTGACGGCTCCGGTCATACACACCCCACAACGCCTCCTTAAGCCTCTCGTTAGCCATCGTTCTTTGACTGGGCGGTCGCTTGCGCCAGGCATAGTAGCCCGCCCGCGACACCGCCAGCACCCGGCACAGGACGTTGATAGGATGCTGGCCCGCTTGAGATTGGATGAACCGATATCTCACTTGCTTTCCCTGGCAAAGAACGTGACGGCTTTTTTTAGGATATCCCGCTCCTCTCTAACTCGGGCCAACTCCCGTTCAAGCCGGCGCACTTCATCTTCATTGGACTTCACTTGGCCATTCCCAGGAAATGCCGCAGCCCCATCTTCACGCAATTCTCGCCACCATCGGTACAACGTGTTGTGGTGGATTCCCAAGTCGAAGGCGATGTCGCGCACATCCCGACCCGTCTCTTCGATTTGGCCTATGGCAGCCATCTTGAACTCTTTCGTATATCGTCGTCGTTGTTTCATGACACACCTCTACTTGCTGCATTATCCTCTTAACGGCGTGTCTATGAAATGGGGTTCAGTTCACTACAGGGCTGATGACCGCGCTAAAGCGCTCAACTACGAACTGATAACTAACAACTGACAACTGATCACAGGATACTGATTATGCAAGACCTACTAGACCGCCTGACCGAGATGACCGACATTGTGACCCATCTCCGGGGGCGGCTTTGACGTCGCTAACAAGGAAGCACGGATAACGGAACTGGAAGAGCGCAGCGCCGCGGCCGAATTTTGGAACAACCCGGCCGAGGCCCAGGGTGTGATGCGCGACCTGAACCCCCTGCGCGCGCAGGTGGGCGTCTGGCCGACGATTGGCCGCGCCCTGAGCGACGCGCCCGAACGGGCCGCACTGGGCGCTGAGGATATGCGCGCCAGGTTGCCGCCCGGGGCGGAGGGCGCGTCGGTGTAAG
>CALLZA010000146.1 GCA_937858165.1 uncultured Ardenticatenia bacterium | reverse complement strand
CCGCCCCGGATCCCAGTGGCAAGGGGGCGGGGGTGGCGCTGTTCCACCACGTGTTTGTCGTGTACACCGAGCCGGCGGACCTGGGCCCCTTTGCGGGTAGAGCGGGGGGTGTGCGGGGTGTGTGGCGCCGACGGGGCAAGTACGACGGGCCGGTCGGCGGCGACTTCGACGGGGCGACCCGCCGCGCGCTGCGGGCGCTGGTCGGCAGCGAGAACCTGGAAGAGCGCTGGGACGGCACGGGCGACCAGATCGACCGCGTGGTCGTCGATTACCTTCTGAAACGATTGGGATGAAGAGGCAGAGATCCACAGATTACACAGATGACACAGATTGAAGAGAAAATATGTGAAATCTGTGTAGTCTGTGGTTTCTTCTTCTTGGGAGGCAGTATGGTAGAGGAGGAGCGGCGGGCGTTGCTGATCGAGCGCCCCATCGTCGTGCGCACCTACGACATCGACTTCGCCAATATCGTCCACAACATCGTCTACTTCCGCTGGCTGGAAGACCTGCGCTCGGAGATCCTGGCCGATGTACTGCCTATCGACGAGATACTGACGACCGGCATCAGCCCCATCCTGACCGCCAGCGCCATCGAGTACCAGTGGCCGGTGCGCATCGGCGACGCGGCCGTCGGCCGCATGTGGGTGGCCGAGCTATCGCGCACACGCTGGACGCTGGCGGCCGAGATCGTCGTCGGTGATCACGTCTGCGCTGCCGCTCGACAGAGCGGCTACTTTGCCAACCTCAAGACCCTGCGGCCGGTGCGCGTGCCGGAGAAGTTACGCGCAGCATGGGAGGCAGAAATAGAACACGGATGACACGGATTGACGCATATGCACACGCATTAAAAGGCTTGATTCTTATCCGTGAGAATCTGCGTCAATCCGCGTCATCCGTGTTCTAAGCTTTATATCCCTCGATCTCGCGCTTGATCGCACTTACAAACCCATCGGCCGACGCCCCATCCAATATCCGGTGGTCAAAGGTGAAGCTGACGTAGGCCAGCGGCCGGATGGCGATGGCGTCGTCGATGACCTTGACCCGCTTCTCGATGGCCCCCACGCCGAGTATCCCGCACTGCGGCTGGTTGATGATCGGCGTGGCGAAGAGGCTGCCCGACGTACCGTGGTTGGTGATCGAGAACGTGCCCCCCTTCACCTCGTCCGGCTTCAGTTGCTTGGCGCGGGCGCGGTCGGCCAGGTCGTTGACGGCGCGGGCCAGCCCCAGCAGGTTCAGCCCGTCGGCGTTCTTGATGACCGGCACGATCAGCCCGTCGCCGATGGCCGTGGCCATCCCAATATTGACGGCGCGGTGGAGCAGGATGCCCTCGTCGCTCCAACTGCTGTTGGCCAGCGGGTGCGCCTTGAGCGCCTGGACCGTCGCGGCCACGAGGTAGGCGGTGTAGGTCAGCCGCACGCCATCGCGGGCGAACTGCTCGACGTGGGCCTTGCGGTGGGCAGCCACGGCCGAGAAGTCGAACTCGAAGACCGTCGTCACGTGGGGGCTGGTGTGCTTGCTGCGCACCATGTGCTCGGCGATCGCGCGGCGGATGTTGGTCAGGGGCAGGAGATCGGCATCGCCACTGCCACCCCCACCGACCGCCGTCGGCCGACCGCCGACCGCCGCCAGAGGGGCATCGGCAGCGGGCGTGCTGCGGGCTGTTGTCTGTGGTCTGTCGTCCGTTGTCGGTCGAGAAGACTCGTTTCCGGCGGTCGGTGGTCGTTGGTCGGTGGTCGTTGGGCGAGAGGACTCACCTCCGTCAGCGGTCGCCGGTCGGCCGTCGGCGGTCACTCCTCCGTCAGCGGTCGCCGGTCGGCCGTCGGCGGTCATCCCCGCGACGTAGGCCAGAATGTCGTCCTTGGTGATGCGCCCGTCGCGCCCCGTGCCCGTTACCCGGCTCAGATCCACGCCATGCTCGGCGGCGATGCGGCCGACGACCGGGCTGATGCGGCCGGTGTAGGGAACGACGGCCGACAACCGACCGCCGACCGCCACCAGAGGGGTGTCGGCAGCGGGCGTATTGCTGTCTGTGGTCTGTGGTCTGTCGTCTACCGTGGGACGGGAGATTTCGCCTTTGGGAGTGGTCGACGGTCGGCCGTCGGCGGTCGTTTCTTCCCCCGGTTCGCCAATGATGGCCATCACTGTGCCCACGGGAATCGTCTCCCCCTCGCCGACCAGCAAGCGCAGGATGGTTCCGGCGGTCTCGGTTGTCGTCTCGGTCGTCACCTTGTCGGTTTCTACTTCGGCGATAGGCGCGTACCGCTCCACGCGGTCGCCCTCGCGCACCAGCCAGCGGGCCAGCGTGCCTTCGATGACGCCTTCGCCCTGTCTCTTATACACATCTCCGAGCCCACGAGACCGTACTAGATATCGTATGCCGTCTTCTGCTTGAAAAAAAAAAACTAAAAAAAAAAAAAAAAATAACTGTCACTTAAAAAAATCTAACGCTACCAAGCTATACGACAGACACAGAGATGACTGAAGTCGAGACACCAAGCTGTGACCGTCACACAGAAGAGGACAAACACGTAGAACTAAATGAACGCAGAGTACTGCACTCCAA
>CALLZA010000145.1 GCA_937858165.1 uncultured Ardenticatenia bacterium | reverse complement strand
CTTTGGTCTCTTCTCTGTGGTGCTATGTTTGTCTGTATGTCTTCAGGTGTCATTCTGTTGCTCCTGTTGTTTGTGTCGTCCAGTCTCTATTGCATATATCGTCTTTGTTTTGTTTTTTAATGATCCGGCGACCACCGAGATCTCCACTAGATCGCTCGTCGGCAGCGTCAGATGTGTATAGGAGACAGGGCCTGCGCGCCGTGGTCCCCGGCCGCCTTGGGCCGGGCGCGCCGGCTCTCCGTCGCGGCGGGCGACGATGCTTTCTTGTCGCCGGCGCCATTGGCTGCGGGCAGGACAATACCGGTGACGCGCGCCTTGGCCGCCAGCGTCAGCGCCGGCTGTGGCCGGACGCTGCGCGAGCCGATGGTCGTATCACTCAGCCCCAGCCGCTTGGTCACGCCGCCGGTCGTCGTGACGATCAGACCGGCCCCCTTGGTCAGCAGCGTCGCCGCCACCACTTCCGATGCGCCCTTGGGCAGGCGCAGGTTGATGACCCCCTGCCCGTAGCGGTTTTGCAGCGGGTAGTCGTCGATGGGTGTGGCTTTGGCCAGACCGTTGTCGGTGATGCTCCACAGAAAGCTGCCCGGAGTGACCACGTCCATCCCCACGACACCATCAGTCTCGCTGTCGAGCTTGATGCCCATGACGCCCGACGCTGGCAGGCCCATTGGCCGCACGCTATCCTCACTGAAGCGAATGGCCATGCCGCTCGACGTGGCCAGCAGCACTTCCTGCGTCCCGCTGGTCACCCGCGCCCAGCCTAGCGCGTCGTCTTCGGCCACGTTGATGACTGTGAACGGCTCAGTCGTCACGCCGGGCAAATCTTCCAGCCGCACGCGCTTGACGACGCCGGCCAATGTGGTCAGGAAAAGGAACCCTTCCCGCGGCACGCCGTCGCCAGGCAAGACCAACGCCGCGGCCAGCCGGTCGTTGCGGCTCAGCGGCGTCAGTTCCGACCACTTGGTGCCCTGGCCGATCTCCATCGCTTCGGGCACACGATGGACGGGCAGGCCCACAGCGCGGCCGGAGGCAGTAACCAGGTAAAGGATGTCGCGCGTGCCGGCCTTGAGGAGGGCGGCCGGCTGCTCGATCGGCTTGCGGGCCATGCCGGGCAGCGCGTCGCCGACGGTGCGGCCGAGCGTGCCCTTCTCGCTGACCATCACCCAACCGTGCTCATCGGGCAGCAAGCCGGCGCTGGTCAGCACGCCTCCCTCGACCGTGTCGACGATTTGCGTCCGCCGCTTGTCGCCGAAACGCTCGCTGACAGCCAGCAGCTCACTCTTGATCTGGTCGCGCATCAGTTCGGGGTGGGCCAGCAGCTTGGTCAACTCCTTGATGAGGGCCAGCTTCTCTTTATGCTCGTCCTGAATCTTCTTGCGCTCCAGCGCGGCCAGCCGGCGGAGTTGCATGTCGAGAATGGCCCCCGCCTGAATATCGCTGAGCTTGAAGCGTTCGATAAGGTTAGCCCGTGCCGTCTCGGCCGAGCGCGAGCGGCGGATAAGGTCGATCACCTCGTCCAGGTGATCGAGAGCGACCAGTAGCCCCTCCAGAATGTGGGCACGCTGGCGGGCGCGCTCCAGCTCGTAATCGCTGCGGCGGCGGATGACCTCCAGCCTATGTTCCAGGTAAACGCGTAACGCCTGCTTGAGTGTCAGCACGCGCGGCTCGTTGTTGACCAGCGCCAGCAGGGAGATGCTGAACGTGGATTGCAGCGGCGTCAGGCGGAACAGGTCGGCCAACACATCTTCGGCGGCCACGGTGCGCGTCGTCTCGATGATGATGCGTAGGCCGCGGCGGTCGGACTCATCGCGCAGATCGGTCAGCCCCTCCAGCCGCCCTTCGCGGTGCAGGTCGGCGATGCGGCCGAGCAGGTTGGTCTTGTTGACCTGGTAGGGCAACTCGGTGATGACGATGCGCGACTTGTTGCGCTCCATCTGCTCGATGTGGGCGCGGGCACGGACGACGAGACGGCCGCGGCCGGTGGCATAGGCGGCGGCGATGACGTCGGCGTCGTCCTCTTCACCGCGGTGACGGGCAATGAGACCGCCGGTCGGGAAGTCCGGCCCCTGGACGAAACGCATCAGGTCGTTGACGGAGATGTCGTCCAACCGTTGCCAGTTGTCGATCAGGTAGACCAGCGCGCCGACGATCTCGGTCAGGTTGTGCGGCGGGATGCTGGTGGCCATACCGACAGCGATGCCCGACGCCCCATTGACCAGCAGATTGGGGATGGTGGCGGGCAGGACGGTCGGCTGTTTGAGCGAGTCGTCGAAGTTCGGCTCGAAGTCGACGGTGTTCTTGTCGATGTCGGCCAGCAGGTCGTAGCCGGCGAGGGAGAGGCGCGCCTCGGTGTAACGCCTGTCTCTTATACACATCTGACGCTGCCGACGAGCGATCTAGTGTAGATCTCGGTGGTCGCCGTATCATTAAAAAAAAAAAACACACACTCATACTGGACCTCGATCGGTATACACAAAGAATGAGTCGACCAAAGATCCGAAGACCCAGAGATTAACCTCAAAACAAACGCAACAGAAATACGTATAACGAGAGGGCGAGTAAAA
>CALLZA010000144.1 GCA_937858165.1 uncultured Ardenticatenia bacterium | reverse complement strand
GTATGGGCGGCAGGGAAAGGGAGACGTCCGTCTAGGCCCGCTGCTGCGGGTGGGTCGCGTGGTCGGCCGCGCCGACCCTCAAGAGACACATCGTCGCCGAGTTTGAGCGGGGGGAGCTCGAGCCGATGGGCCGCGAAGTCATCCCCTGCCTGATCCGATAGGGCATGAGCGGCAGGGGTGGCGAAAGCAGCCGCCCCAAAGAGCCATTGAGATGACAAGGCTCATCCTGGAGAATGAACCGCAACTCGACCTGGCGGCCGTCGTGGCCGGCTACAACGGCGACATCGGCCGGCTGCAAGAGGCCGTCCGCCGGGCCAGGGCTTACGGCCAGACGCTGCGCCAGGTCGCCGAGACGGCCAGGGCGGCCGGCGCGCCGGCGAGTCTCGTCGGGCTGATCCGCGCCATCTATAAGCAGGAGGTGGCATGAAGACCATCGGCTTCCGCCCGGTTGAGAACGCCCAGGACATCATCGACGAGATCCACGGCGTGCTGGGGCCGGTGCTCGTGCCGGCCTACCTGGACAACCTGTACCCGTTCCGCTGGCAGCCGACGGCGACGACGGGGGGCAAGCGCGTGGGTAGCCTGACAGCGACAACCAGCATCCCGACCGACTCGGCCGAGAACAACAACTACCACGACATCATCCTGATGGCCGCGTTCTACCACAACGGGACGCCGGCCGAACTGGAGGCGGCCGAGCGGGCGATTAACGGGGTGGAGGCGGCAGTATGGAATGCGCTCATCCCCCACCGGGCGGCGCACTGGAACCGGATTGAGCCGCCGCGGCCGAGTATTAAGCCTGGGGCGCCGGAGGGGGCGGCTAATTGGCGGGCGGTGTATATCTACATTCGGGCTTCGCGGACGTGAAATCTGCGCAGATCAGGACTGCTAAGTGGCTGTCTCTTATACACATCTGACGCTGCCGACGAGCGATCTAGTGTAGATCTCGGTGGTCGCCGTATCATTAAAAAAAAAAAGAAGAGAGAAAACAACAGGGTGAGGACGGATAAATAAACAAAACAGAGAACAATATATATACAGAGAGGACGCACGAAGCGCGGAAACGCACTAACAAACTAAAGTAACGCAGAAAAGAAACAGTGACGGGGATACCAACTCGAAGGAAAGAGAAGAA
>CALLZA010000143.1 GCA_937858165.1 uncultured Ardenticatenia bacterium | reverse complement strand
TTTGTATCGTGTGAGTATTGTCGTGTGTGGTGGTGTGTCTGTTGTTGAGTATAGTGTGGTGGTAGTGGGAGGTTGAGTGGTGTGGAGTGTGTGTTAGTGGTATTATGTTGTGTTTTTTTTTTTTCAAGCAGAAGACGGCATACGAGATCTAGTACGGTCTCGTGGGCTCGGAGATGTGTATAAGAGACAGGGATAGCATCCGGCCGGGCGAGAAGTGGGTCGAGGCGATTGAGCGCGGGCTGGAGACGAGCGGCGTGTTCGTTGTCGCCCTGACGCCGGCGGCCGTAGAATCGCGCTGGGTTAGAACGGAGACGAACGCCGCTATTGGCCTGTCGCAAGACGACGAGATCCGTTTCATCTCCCTGGACGTGGAGGCGTGTCGTCCCGGCATACTGTGGCGGCAGTTTCAGTATATTTCCTTCAGGCAGAGTTATGAGGTGGGGGCGGGGGAGTTGTTGCGGTGGTTGGATGGGGAAGCCCCTCCCCCAAAGGGTAAGAAGGCGACCGAGACACCCGTAGAGACGTTCCGGCGGAACGTCTCTACACCGCCGTCTGATCGTCGTATTCACGAAGAGACCGGCATTGAACTCGTACGCGTGCCCCCCGGGCCGTTTCTCTACGGCGACGACAAGAAAACGGTGGAACTGCCGGAGTTCTGGATCGGCCGCTCCCCCGTCACCAACACCCAGTACAAGCGCTTTCTGGATGCCAACCCTGCCTACTCTGTTCCGTTCCGTGACGACCATTGGGCCAAGCCCTACAACTGGGACAAGCAGACGCGCGCCTATCCGGCCGACAAGGCCGACCATCCCGTGGTGCTGGTCAGATGGAACGATGCCAAGGCGTTTTGTGACTGGGCAGGGCTGCGCTTGCCGGCGGAGCGGGAGTGGGAAAAGGCGGCCCGCGGCGACAAAGACGGGCGCGTCTATCCCTGGGGCGACGACTGGGTGGATGGACAGTGTAACACGGTCGAAGCCGGTGTCGGCGGCACGACCCACGTAGGGCAATACTCGCCGTATGGCGACAGTCCCTACGGCTGTGCCGACATGGCCGGCAACGTCTGGGAGTGGACGTCGTCCTGGCACAAAGAGGGCGGCCGCGTGCTGCGCGGCGGGTCGTGGGGCCGCGATCGGAGGTTCGCTCACGTGTCGCTCCGCCTCAATTACCCGCCGGGTCGCGCCGACGTCAGGCTCGGTTTCCGCCCAGTCGCCCCCGTTGATGCGGACTACTAATTTCTGTCGCCTGCGGGTGCGTCGCCTTAAAAGCGGATGCGGTTAAGGATATCTCCCGGCGTGGCAATGACCAGGTTCGTCGAAAGGCTCGTGACGTCAATGCCAATCAGGTGTTGTCTGTCAAAGGTAGCCAGGTAGTCGGCCCCACAGGCCAGCGCACCGGCTAGGATTGGTGCGTCTTTAGCCACAACGAGTGGCAATAGGGTCTGGATTTCGCGCGGGCTTGGGGTAGCAAGTACTTCGATTGGCAATGCGGCTAACGAAGTACGAATGATAGCCACCCCCTCTGGCGCTTTGCGCGTCAGATTGCGCTCAGCTTCCTCGATGGCAATCTGGTTGGTAACGAGTGTTACGCTTCCTTCTCGCCCCAGTCTGACGAGCTCTCTGGCCGCGCCGGTCGGTGAGTAAGCAGCCGCAAACAGGGCCGATGCATCAAGGAAGATCCGGCTCGTCATCTTCGGCCTCTATGCCATACCGCTCGCGGACGATCTCTCCCCGAATGCCTCGCCCCGAGGCGATTAGCTCATCCAGCGTAATCCCTCGCTCGGCCAATAGCGCGCCGAGTTCATCCAGCAGTTTCATCGGGTCCGGCTCCTCCTTGCGAACAACCCAGCCTGCTTCTGTTCGCTCAAAGGTAACTGCATCCCCTTTGCTCAGGCCATACTCGCGCCGTAGCTCTTTTGGTAGAGTAACCTGACCGTTTTCCTGAATCGTGTAAGGCCCATATCCCATTGCAGTAGCCTCCATAATTATGAACTATGAGTTATGAATTATGAGGTATAAGTATTACCCAGTTCGCCCTATTTAACAATCCTTTAGGAGTTATGGCGGCAAAGCTGGCAGATAATGAGAACGCAGATGACGCGGATTGCGCGGATTTTCGCAGATATGAACACTCTCTTCCGCGAAAATCCACGCTCAAACAACGTTATCCGCGTGCCATTCTTCTTATCTCGTCTGCTCCGCCAACCAATCGAGGATGATCTGGAGCGGCTCCGGCTCCAGCACCCGATCGGCCGCATTATAGTTCGCCCCATTGGCCGCCGTCAGTTCTTCCACCGGCGTCTCCTCCAGCTTCAACACGTGGTTGGCGTTGGCCGGAAAGCTGAAGGTCACGTTGTCGCTGGCGGCCGCTTCCAGCACCGACCCGTCGGCCTGCCAATCGACCTGGATGTCCTTCTGACCGATGATGACCAGCGCCGGCGCGGTGACGGCCGCCAGCAACTCGGCCGGTTGCGCGGCCAGTAGTTCGGCGCTGAACGGCTGGTTGGCCGGCGCGGTCAGCCCGGCCCACACCTGTTGGGCGCTCGCCGGCAGCGCCGGGTCGAGTTCGGCCGCCTCGCCGGCCAGGAAGGCGGCCAGGGCCTCGTCCCACAGCGCCAGCAGCTCGTCCACGTTCGGCTCGGCGCTCAGCACGTTCTCAGCCATCTGCTGGTGCAACACCTCGGTCATCGGCCGCCCGGGCGTGCCGGTCAGGATCAGCCCGGCAAAGGGTGTGGCCGGGTCGCTGGTCTGGTAGTTCATGGCGTGCAGCGTGCCCTCGCTGTTGGCCAGCACGAACACCTGCGCCGGGTCGATGCCCGGCTGGGCCACCAGGTACGCCACAGCGCTGGCCAGCTCATCCAGGTGGCTCTGGAAGCTGATGTTGCCCAGCAGCTTGGGCATATTCTGTTGGGCAAAGGGGCCGGTGAAGCGCTTGTCATAGCGCAGCGTGGCGTAGCCCGCGCGGGTCAACTCGTCAGCCAGCAGGGCGGCGCTGCCGTTGCGGCCGGGCAGCAGCGGCGACGTCCAGTCGCGGTCGGTCGGCCCGCTGCCGGCGACGAAGACAACGGCCGCAAAGGGGCCGTCCCCCTCCGGTCGGGTCAGCGTCGCGCCGACGGTCGTCTCGCCCAGCGGCCAGCTGACCTCCTCGACGACGTAGGGCGGCGGCGGCGTGGCCGTGGCCACCACCACGTCGCCGGTGCGGGCGATCTCGAACGTGCCCGTGGCCCCCGCCTGGGCGAAGTCGCCGCGGATCGTCTCGCCGTCGATCGTGCCGTCGAACACCGCGCCGACGGAGCCGATGGCGAAGTGGACGGCGTCGCCG
>CALLZA010000142.1 GCA_937858165.1 uncultured Ardenticatenia bacterium | reverse complement strand
TTGATTGTCGTTGGGGGCAAAGGTTCTTATACTTGTGTTTCCCGCGCCCCGCGGGTGGAAAATGGGCGCCAAACGGGAGGAACCGCCATGAAACCACCCAATTTGCTGCGCGGCGAACGGGTCCGGCTGACGCCGCCGCCGGCCGCCGACCTGCCGGCGATCCCCCGCTGGTGGTCCGACCCCGACTTCCTGCGCCTCTATAACACCGCCCCGGCCGCGCCGCGCAACGAAGACCAACTCAGCCGCCGCTTCGACTTCAGCCACACCAGCCCCGACACCTTCCTGTTCGCCATCCGCCTGCTGGGTGAAGAGACGCTGCTCGGCCTGCTGGAGTTCGACGGCGTGGACTGGTCGAACCGGACGACGTTCGTCAGCATCGGCATTGGCGCGGCCGAGCACCGTGGGCAAGGGTATGGCGCGGATGCCATGCGCGTCGGTCTGCGCTTCGCCTTCCACGAGCTAAACCTTCACCGCGTCTGCCTGACGGTCTTCAGCTACAACGCACCGGCCATCGCCCTCTACGAGCGGCTGGGCTTCGTGCGCGAGGGGGTCTATCGGGAGCACATCGAGCGCGATGGGCAGCACTTCGACATGCTCCTCTTCGGCCTGCTGCGGCGCGAATGGGAGGGCCAGCGCCCATGATGGACGAAGCGACAAGGGCCGCCTTCGCCGCCGTCCGCGCCGGCGACAAAGAGGCCCGGAACGCGGCCTATCATGCCCTGCTGGAAGCAACGGCCCAGCCGGTCGATTGGGCCTACGACGAGTGGGACGCGCTGCTGGCCGACCTGAAGCACAAGGACAACCACCGCCGGTCAATCGCCGCGCAGGTGTTGTGCAACCTGGCCCTCAGCGACCCCGACGGCCGTATGCTGACTGACTTCCCTGCCCTGTTGGCCGTCACCAAAGACGAGCGCTTCGTCACCGCCCGCCACACGCTGCAAGCCCTCTGGCGGATCGGCCTGGCCGGCGAGGCACAACGGCGGCTGGTCGTCGATGGTCTGAGCGCGCGCTTCGCCGAGGCGGCAACTGAGAAGAACGGCACGCTCGTCCGCTACGACATCCTCCAGGGCCTGCAAAACCTCTATCACGCTACGGGCGACGAGACGATCCATGAACTCGCAACGCAACTCGTCGCAACGGAAGAGGAGATCAAGTATCGAAAAAAGTATGCGGGTGTCTTAAAAGGTTTTAGGTTCTAGGTTCCAGGGGCCAGGGAAGAGCGCTCTTCCCTGGCCCCTGGAACCTGGCCCCTTCATGGAAGAGAGGCTATACACCAAGGAGAAAGGCAATGATCAACCTGGCAGTCTTACTCGAGGACAGCGCGCGGGAAGCGCCGGCAAAGACAGCGATCATCTTCAACGACATGAAGTTGCCCTATGCGGCCGTCAACGCCGCCGCCAACCAGATCGCCAATGGGCTGGTCAGCCTGGGCATCCAGCCGGGCGACAAGGTGGCGCTCAGTTGCCCCAACCTGCCCTACTTCCCGCTGGTCTACTACGGCATCCTGAAGGCTGGGGCGGTCGTCGTGCCGCTCAACGTGCTGCTGAAGGGGCGCGAGATCGCCTACCACCTGCAAGACGCCGACGCCAAAGCCTACTTCTGCTTCCAGGGCACGCCCGACCTGCCGATGGGCCAATTCGGCTATGAGGGCTTCCAGCAGATCGACGGTTGCGAGCACTTCTTCATGATCACCATCGACCCGGCCGGCCCGTCGCCCATCGAGGGCACGAAGACGCTGGGCCAACTGATGTACGGCCAGTCGCCCGCCTTCGACACCGTGGCGACGAACGCCGACGATACGGCCGTCATCCTCTACACCAGCGGCACGACCGGCAGCCCCAAGGGGGCCGAGCTGAGCCACGCCAACATGATCTTCAACGCCCGCCTGTCGGACACGATGTATGGTCGGGTGGAGAACGATGTGCATCTAGTCACGCTGCCCCTGTTCCACTCCTTTGGCCAGACGGTGCAGATGAACGGCGGTTTCTATAATCAGGCGGCCCTATCACTACTGCCGCGCTTCGACCCCGACACGGCGCTGAGCATCATGGAGCGCGACAACGTGACCATCTTCGCCGGCGTGCCGACGATGTACTGGGCCATGCTCAACCACCCCAACCCGGAGAAGTTCGACCTGGCCAAGATCGCCGGCAACCTGCGGCTGGCCGTCTCCGGCGGGTCGGCCATGCCGGTCGAGGTCATGCGCGCCTTCGGCGAGAAGTTCAAGGTCGAGATTCTGGAAGGGTACGGCCTGTCGGAGACCAGCCCGGTGGCCACCTTCAACCGGCTCGACCGCCCCTCGAAGCCCGGCTCGGTCGGCCTGCCGGTGTGGGGCGTGTCGGTGCGCGTGGTCGACCTGGAAGACAAGGACGTAGCCCAGGGGGAGATGGGCGAGATCGTCATCAAGGGGCACAACATCATGAAGGGCTACTACAAGAAGCCCGAAGCGACGGCCGAGGCGATGCGTAACGGCTGGTTCCACACCGGCGACATCGGCAAGTTCGACGAGGACGGCTTCCTCACCATCACCGACCGCGTCAAGGACATGATCATCCGCGGCGGCTTCAACGTCTACCCGCGCGAGATCGAAGAGGTGATGGTGACCCACCCGGCGGTCAGTCTGGCGGCCGTCGTCGGCGTGCCCGACGAGCGCCACGGTGAAGAGGTGAAGGCCTACATCATCCTGAAGCCGGGGCAGCAAGTGACCGAGGACGAGCTAATCGACTGGTGCAAGGGGTGCATGGCCGCCTACAAGTACCCGCGCGCCATCGAGTTCCGCGACGCCCTGCCCATGACGGCCACGGGCAAAATCCTGAAGCGCGAACTACGATAGAAATGGCGATTATGTGGTAAGGGATAGAGGCTAGGGGCAAGCGCTTCCCGCTAGTCTCTATCTCTCAGCTTGCATAATTTCCCTATCCGTGCCAGATTGCTGGCAACACTATATTGTAAGGTGACCCAGCCTGTAATAGGGCGTAGACCTTAGCTTGCTGAGGTGTTTGGCTATAGTCATCCCTACTATCATAGTAGTGCCAAAAGCTACTGAGACAGACTCATTCTTTGTGCCTTAGCTTCGTGGCTTCTTCGGTTTTAGACATAGTTCCGGCTGCTATTTCCAGCTTCCCAGGAATTCGAGCCGATCGATCATTTCCCGCGCTGACAGGGCGTCAATCAGCTTCAGCAGTCTTCGCACCAATTGCCCAACGTGAAGCTGGTCTGAGACGATAATCCCGGCATGGTGCTGACTGCCACTGAGCCACTGGTAGTGCAAACGGGCGAAATCACGCGTGTTAAAGGTGAACACGACTCGCCCCTGCTCGGCTGCGAAGCGAAGATGTCTTTCGTCGGGAACGCTGATAAAGCCGGCAACGTGGGCGCTCAGGATGTCTACATTCCGCGCGCCGAGAGCAGCCATCAAGGCACGACTGATGGTGTCCTCATCTAGATAAAGGCGAATCGGGTCAGCCACGGTTCAGTTCGTTGCTGACCACCTCTTCAGAGTTGGCGCTGATGTCGGCCTCGATCGCGTTGCGGTTGAGGTGGTAACTGTCTCTTATACACATCTCCGAGCCCACGAGACCGTACTAGATCTCGTATGCCGTCTTCTGCTTGAAAAAAAAAAAGAAAACAAAAAAAGAAAAAAGAAAAAACAAAAAAACAAACACCAAAAAGACTACAAATAAACCCGGACCAAATGAACCACACAAACAAACAACAACCAGTATGCTGCAGATCGACCATGTAACAATGAGTCCAGCACACGATTCAATCACACGTCAAACATACCTCCTAAACAGACACAAC
>CALLZA010000141.1 GCA_937858165.1 uncultured Ardenticatenia bacterium | reverse complement strand
CCACTTGTATTTGTGTTGTTCGTCATTTCTTCTCTGTCTCTCATGTGTGTCTAGTTCGGTGTATCTGTCGTTTGCATTGTTTAGTGATGCATAGGTCTGCTGCATATTTCTTTAGTGTTTTTTTTTTTAATGATACGGCGACCACCGAGATCTCCACTAGATCGCTCGGCGGCAGCGTCAGATGTGTATAAGAGACAGGGTGGTAAGTGTTGGCGATCTCCACGTCGCCGATCGCGTCGATCGTGATTGCGCCGGTGGCCACGCCCGCCAGGAGGGCGATGCCGCGCACGTTGGTCTGCACCGGGTCCTTTACCTGGCGAATGGTGCGGTCGAGCACGTCGGCGTGAATCTGGCACCAGACGGCGGAGTTGGCCCCGCCGCCGACCATGCGGATGTTGTCGAGCCGCCGACCCACAAAGCGCTCCACGTAGCGCAGCAGCCAGCGCGAGTTGTAGGCCACGCCCTCGAAGACGGCGCGGATCATGTCTGCCCGCGTGTGGTGGAGCGACAGGTTGTGGAAGCCACCGCGCACGTGGCGGTCGTCGACCGGGGTGCGCTCGCCGTGGAGCCAGGGGGTGAAGATGAGCTTGCCGCTGCCCGGTTCGACCGACGCCACCATGCGGTCGAACAGGGGGTAGACGTTGGGCACGCGTTGGTCGCGGGCCAGCAGGTCGTCGGCGTAGAGGATGTTGTCGCGCAGAAAGGCCAGGCACGCCCCGGCGGTCTCCTGTTCATCGGCGATGAAGTACTTGCCGGGCACGGCCGAGGGCAGCGAGGCCATGTTGTGGAAGAGGTCGGTCTTCTTGGTGGGCACGTGGCAGGTCAGCCACGACGACGTGCCGATATAGAGGTGCGGCTCGAAGTCGCCCACCGCGCCGGAGCCGACGGCCGCCGAGTGCATGTCGGGCGTGCCGACGATGACCGGGATGTCCGGCGGCAGCCCCAGTTCGCGGGCTACGTCGGGCCGGATGGGGCCGAGGATGTCAGTGGCCCGGCGCAGGTCGGGCAGCTTGGCCCGGTCGATCGTCGCCCAGCGGAGCAAGCGGTCGTCGTAGCGGACGTTATGGATGTCGCGGTTGTCGGTCAGCCAGTGCAGGGTGATCGACTCGTGCGAAGCGGCGGTGAGGCCGGTCAGGCGCAGGTTCAGGTAGTCCTTCGGCTCCAGGAAGCGGTGGGCGCGACGGTAAATGTCCGGTCGCTCGTGCTTGATGAACAGGATGTGGGCGATGGAGTCCTTGCCAGAGTGGACAGGGATGCCGCCCGTCAGCCGCAGCCAGGTGATGAGGCGGCGCAGGCCGTACCCCTGGAGCTTGAGGAGACCGCCGGTGATGGCCGCCACGTAGGGCGCGCCGCGGCTGTCCATCCAGATGATGGCGTTCATCAGCGGCCGACCGGCCTCGTCGACAGCGACCGTGCCCGACCACTGACTGGTGCAGCCGATGGCGGCAATGCGGTCGGGCGCGCCCGGGTTGGCGGCCAGCAGTTCGGCCAGCGTGGTTCGGATGGCCGCCCACCACGCTTCGGGGTCTTGCTCCACCCCACCACCGGGCAGAACGGTCAGGCGACACTCGCCGACGCGACAGTCGCGCACCTGCCCCTGGGGCGTGACGAGGGCGATCTTTGGGCCGCTGGTGCCGAGGTCGATGGCCAGGATCAATGGCTCCATTACGCTCCTCTCGAAGTAGAATAGCACGCTGATGACGCTGATTCAGCGCTGATTTTCGCTGATCAGAATTGCCCTTTTCTGATCAGCGAAAATCTGCGCTCAATCAGCGTCATCTGCGTGCCATTCTGGTGTCAGCCACCCAGGTAAGCCTGCTTTACCAGCGGGTTGCGGTCGATCTCCTGCGCTGTGCCGTGGAGGGCCACGTTGCCCGTCTCCAGTACGTAGGCACGGCTGGCGTAGCGCAGCGCCAGCTTGGCGTTCTGCTCGACCAGCAGCATGGTCACGCCCGACTGGTTGATCTCGTAGAGCGTCTTAAACAGGTTGGCCACCAGCAGGGGCGACAGGCCCATCGACGGTTCGTCCAGCAGCATTAGCTGGCCGTTGATCATCAGCGCCCGGCCGACGGCCAGCATCTGCTGTTCGCCGCCGCTGAGCAGATCGGCCAGTTGGCTCTTGCGCTCGTCCAGGCGCGGGAACATGCCGAAGACGCGCTCCAGGTCGCGGGCGACGCCGGCGGCATCGCGGCGCGTGTAGGCCGCCAGCTTCAGATTCTCCAACACGGTCAGGTTGCCGAAGATGCGGCGGCCTTCGGGCACAAGGGCGATGCCGAACTTCCTGACGATGTCGCTGGCCGCATGATCCAGCAGGCTTTCGTTCTTATAAAGGACGCGGCCGTTGACGACGCGCCCGCCCAACTCGCCGATCTGGCCCATGATCGTCCATAGGGTGGTCGACTTGCCGGCGCCGTTCGCGCCGATGAGGGTGACCATCTCGCCCTCTTCGATGTGGAAGGAGATGTCGTGCAAGGCGTGGATGGCGCCATATTTGACGGCCAGCCCTTCGACCGAGAGAAGCATTAGACGGTCTCCTCCCCCAGATAGGCTTCGATGACACGCCGGTCGTTTCTGATATCGTCCGGCGTGCCCTGGGCGATGGTCTTGCCGAAGTCCACGACCTGAATCCGATCACAGATACTCATGACCACACGCATCTGGTGCTCGATGAGCCAGATGGTGACCTGGAACTGCTGGCGTACCCAGCGGATCAGCTCCACCAATTCGCCGATCTCGCCCTGGTTCATGCCCGCCGCCGGCTCATCGAGCAGGAGCAGCTTCGGTTTCATGACCAGGGCGCGGCAGATTTCGACGCGACGCTGTAGCCCGTAGGCCAGATTGCGCGGCCGATCGTGGGCGTGAGGCTCCAGTTGAAAGAGCTGCAGCAGTTCCATCGCCTCGGCCCGCACGCGCCGCTCGGCTTCGCGCAGCCGCGGCGACAGGAAGAAGGTATCCAGGAAGCCGTAGTTCATCTGCGAGTAGTGGGCAATGCGCAGATTGTCGAGCACAGAGAGTTCGTTCCAAAGGCGGATGTTCTGGAAGGTACGTCCGATTCCGAGCGAGGTGATCTGGTGCGGCCGCAGGTCATTCAGCCGTTGGCCGTCGAAGATCAACTCGCCCTTCTGGGGCTGATATAGGCCGCAGAGCAGGTTGAAGATGGTCGTCTTGCCCGCCCCGTTCGGGCCGATCAGACCGACCGTCTCGTTGCGGTCGAGGGCGGTACTGAAGCCGGCGACGGCCATCAGCCCGCCGAAGGCGTGGGTCAGGTCGTCAATCTGTAGAAGGGGCACGGATGATGACCTCCTCGGCCGAGGCGAAGTACTTGCGCAGGCGGGGGAAGATGTCCGGCAACTCGCGGTCGCCCATGATGCCGTTCGGCCGGAAGAGCATCAGCAGGATGAGCAGCAGGGGCGTCAGCACCCAGCGGAACAGGTCGAGCGGCCGCAACAGTTCCAGCAGCAGCGTGAAGCCCACGGCGCTGATGACCGAGCCGCTGATGGAGCCGATGCCGCCCAGATAGACCATGACCAGGATCAGCGTCGACTGCAACAGGAAGTCTGTCTCTTATACACATCTGACGCTGCCGACGAGCGATCTAGTGTAGATCTCGGTGGTCGCCGTATCATTAAAAAAAAAAAACAAAACACACACACAACACATCAACACGACACAGACACAAAAAGAGAAGAGGAACCTGACCGATACACCTAGCACTCGGAACATACGATATTAATGAACTATGTAATCAATGAATGAGACGAACAAACTGAGAAAAGCAAAACAAACAAAGAAGACATAAAATGACAA
>CALLZA010000140.1 GCA_937858165.1 uncultured Ardenticatenia bacterium | reverse complement strand
CTGCATGTTGTGGAGGGTGTCGGGTGTTTTTCCGAAGAGTGTGCGAGTGACGTGAAAGGAAAGTAATGTGTCGGACTCCCCTGGGGGCCGTTGGTCGCGCCTCCCCCCGCGAGCTTCGGTAAAAGAAACCCACCGCAGCCACCAACGCCCACAAGCTCGCCGTGAAGATGATCTGCCACAAGGGGCTTTCGGCGAACGAGATAGCCGGGCTGAGCACAAGTAGCCAGCCGGTGTAACTGGCATGCATCAGTTGGGCGACAAGCAGACTGTGCGTGCGGCTATAGACCCAGGTCATCAGGATGCGGTAGGCCGACAGCGGCAGTACCCAGAATAAGACGGCCCACGTGAGCCAGTCGGTTAGCGCCATGGTGGCGATATTGCCCGCGTAATCGGCCAGCATATGCCACAGCGCCCACACCAGCCCCAATAGCAGGCCCGCCCGGAAGGGGTTGTATCGTCTTAGCAGGCGCGGCGTGGCGAAGCCCGTCCAGCCGATTTCTTCCAGACCCCCGGCCATCAGACCGATCATCAGCCCCACGATCTCAAAGCCCGGCGCGAACGAGGGCGAAACGATGAAGCGCAGGAACGACAGAATCGACAGAAGAAGGACGGGAACCGTGAACAACGCGACGGCATACCACTGAATCCCGATTCGCCATCGGGTTTGCCGCTGCCACAACTCGCGAACTCCCTGCCGTCCCTCTAGCCGCCCCGTTAACAGGAGACCGCTGATGCTCGGCCCCAGGAGCATGAACAGGAACATGAGCATGACGTCCGGCATCCCGATCGCGGCGAAGTTGAACCCCCGCGTGGCGAGCAACGTGAGGATGCTACCCCAGGTGATGCCGAAGGTCAGGGCGAAGTAGCTAAGCAGGGAGTGACGTTGAATGAAGGGTTTCATCGGATTGTGCTCTTGCTGATGGGTGAGAGATGATAAAGGATGGGCGGCCAATCGCGCCGAATGCGTAGCTTCAATATTGATTATAATATTGCCCTACGCAGGAAATATAGTGATGAAAGTAATATTTTTGACGTGATGATTGGGGCAAAACCTTGATGAGCCACTCGTTTTTGGTTCCCCACCGCCTATACACTCAGCGTCTACTAGGCCCCCACTTCCCCGACCCCACCGCGGCCGTCGCCCACTTCGGCGCGGTGCAGGGCCAGGACTACCTCTATTCGCTGTGGGCGCTCGGCCTGCGCGTTGAGGGGGCGACCGAAGCGAGCGTTGAGCAGGCCATCGCCGACCGCCAACTCGTGCGCACCTGGCCGATGCGCACCACGCTGCACTACGTCACCGCCGCCGACGCGCGCTGGATCGTCAAGCTCAACGCGCAACGGACGCTCCACAGAGCGGCCCGCCGGTTGCGCGAGCTGGAGTTGGACGAGGAGACGTTTACCCGCAGCCGCCGGGCCATCGAGGCGGCGCTGGCCGGCGGCGCGCCGTTGACCCGCCCGGCGCTCTACGCCGCGCTGGAGGCGGCCGGCGTCTCGACCGCCGGGCAGCGCGGCTACTACCTGATGTGGTATCACGCCAACGAGGGGCTGATCGCCATCGGCCCGCGACAGGGCAAGCAGCAGACGGTCGTGCTGCTCGACGCCTGGCTGCCGCCGACGTCGGAGAAGGGGCGCGACGAGGCGCTGGCCGAACTGGCCTGGCGCTACTTCAGCAGCCACGGCCCGGCGACGGTCAAGGATTACATCTGGTGGTCGGGGTTAGCCGCGGCCGAGGCGCGCGCCGGACTGGAGATGGTCAAGGCGCGGCTGGCATCGGAGACCGTCGGCAAAGAGGCGCTTTGGTTCGCCCCGCCGCTCATCACCGCCGAGATGGGTTCGCCGACAGCCCACCTGCTGCCCTACCTCGATGAGTACATCGTCGCCTATCGCGACCGCGAGGCCGTCCAGCCCGCGACTTACAACGCTCTGGTCGATTCGGGCAATATCATCTTCCACGCGCCGTTTTTGGTAGACGGGCGGGTGGCGGGCATCTGGTCGCGAAAGATCAAGAAGGACGCGGTGGTCGTTGCGCCGACGTTGTTTCGGGCGCTGAGCGGTGAGGAATGGGCTGCTGTGGTGGCGGCAGCCGATCGTTTCGGCCATTTCCTGGGGCTGGCGACCGAGGTTACGTCCGCGCCCTGATCGAATGCGGAGCATCCCGCGCCGACGGCGACACAACAGGGGCTTGACAAGTCGAACATCCGGTCTATCCTAGACCTATCATCTCTCAGGAGGTAGGCAAGATGAGCAGTGTTGATGAGGCTACTCAGACGCAGATTCGTAACATCGAGGCCCAAACGGGCCACAGTCTGGACGAGCTGATCGCCACCGGCCTGGCGACGGGCGCGACCAAGCACAAGGCGTTGCAGGCCTTCTTCACCGAGACGTATGGCCTGACGTACGGCAACGCCAACGTCGTCGCCATCTTCGCCCGCGACCGGCTGAAGGGCGCGAGCGGGGAAGAAGCGAACTTCGTTGACGCGCAGTACGAGGGCAAGAAAGCCGCTCTGCGCCCGCTATACGACACGCTCATCGCTGCCGTCGCGGCCTTCGGCGACGTGGAGATTGCCCCCAAGCGCACCTACGTCAGCCTGCGGCGCAAGAAGCAGTTCGCCCTGGTGCAGCCGGGGCCGGGGCGCATCGATGTGGGTATCAACCTGAAGGGCGTAGACCCCAACGGCCGCCTGGAGAAGTCGGGCAGCTTCAACGCCATGTGCACCCACCGCGTGCGC
Source organism: uncultured Ardenticatenia bacterium (assembly GCA_937858165.1). GTDB lineage: Bacteria > Chloroflexota > Anaerolineae > Promineifilales > Promineifilaceae > Promineifilum. The sequence goes on along the minus strand of CALLZA010000140.1, from coordinate 1,069 downwards.
GTCAACGGCCCGGACGACGTAAACGATGAACTGCTGGGCTGGCTGCGGCTGGCCTATGAGCAGGCATAAGAAGGGCAACCACAGATTACACAGATTGAAGAAACCTGTGAAATCCGTGTAATCTGTGGATACTCTTCTCAATGACCGACGCACCATCCTTGATCGCCGCGGCCGACGCGCTCTACGACGCCCACCGGCTCGACGAACTGCCGCCGGCTTTGCGTCGCAACAGCCTCGACTACTACTACCTGAGCATCTACCCCTCGCTGGCCGAGATGCGCCCCCTGGGCGAGGGGGATGCGCCGCCTTACCCGGCCACGATCCACAACGCCTACATCCACATCCCGTTCTGCTCCGGCGTGTGCGACTTTTGCAGCTACTACCTGGTGGCCATCAGTCCGCGGCGGCGGGCGGCCGTTGCCCGCTATCTGGAGCGCGTGGCCGCCGAGTTCGACCACCACGCCCGCCACACCACACTCCACCTCACCTACCTTTACTTCGGCGGCGGCACGCCCAGCCTCATTCCACCCAACGCGCTGGAGCGGTTCCTGGCCCACCTGCGCGACCGCGGCTATCTGAGCCCGGCGGCGTTGGGCACGCTGGAGCTGCACCCGGAGTTCTTCGCCGACGAGACGGCCGCCGTCGCCTTTCTGCGCGTCCTGCGGCGCTACGGCCTCAGCCGGGTCAGCGTCGGCTATCAGGCGTCGGACGATGACCTGCTGCGAGCCACGAAGAGGCGGCATGACGCCGGCTTTCTGCCCGGGGCGATGGCTCTGCTGCGGAGCGAGGGGTTTGTCGTCAACCTCGACCTGATGTACGGCCTTGTCGGGCAGTCGGCCGACTGTCTCTTATACACATCTCCGAGCCCACGAGACCGTACTAGATATCGTATGCCGTCTTCTGCTTGACAAAAAAAAGTAGTCGATAACTTACATCGGTAGATACATATATAAAGTTATATACACAGATAGCGGATCAGCACTCCACTGAGTATAACCCTCTTCAATAATATCCCACCTCTCACTAACAGAACACGCCAGCCACACACACATCAGAACTGCAGTTGCAA
>CALLZA010000139.1 GCA_937858165.1 uncultured Ardenticatenia bacterium | reverse complement strand
CGGGATCTAGTACGGTCTCGTGGGCTCGGAGATGTGTAAAAGAGACAGAACCGGCCCCACGCGAACGACTGGTGAACGTCCCTCGTCTCGTCAGCGCCTACTACACTACCCACCCCGACCCGGCCGACCCTCTCCAGGCGGTCAGCTTCGGCACGTCGGGCCACCGCGGCACATCAGCCGCCGGCAGCTTCAACGACGACCACATCGCCGCCATCGCCCAGGCCATCGCCGACTACCGCGCCGGGCGGGGCATCGACGGCCCGCTCTACGCCGGGATGGACACCCACGCCCTGTCGGAGCCGGCGCTGGCCACGGCCGTCGAGGTCTTTGCCGCCAATGGCGTGCGCGTCGTCATCCAGAGCGGCCTGGGCTACACGCCGACGCCGGTCATCTCCCACGCCATCCTGACCCACAACCGGGCGCGGCCGCGCGGCCTGGCCGACGGCGTGGTCATCACTCCGTCGCACAACCCGGCCGAGGACGGCGGCTTCAAGTACAACCCGCCGGAGGGCGGCCCGGCCGACACGACGATCACTCAGTGGATTCAAGATCGGGCCAACGCCCTGTTAGCCGACGGCCTGCGCGGCGTGCGCCGCATGACGCTGCGCCGGGCGCTGGCGGCCGAGACGACGGAGGAGCGCGACTACATCACCCCCTACGTCGCCGACCTGGCCGCCGTGGTGGACATGGACGCCATCGCCGCCGCCGGGCCGCGCATCGGCGTCGATCCGATGGGCGGCTCCGGCGTCCACTACTGGGCGCCCATCGCCGAGCGCTACAAGCTCAACTTGGAGGTGGTCAACCCGTACGTCGATCCGACGTTCGGCTTCATGACCGTCGACCACGACGGCAAGATTCGCATGGACTGCTCCTCGCCCTACGCCATGGCCTCGCTCATCCGGCTGAAGGACGACTTCGATATCGCCTTCGGCAACGACCCCGACTTCGACCGCCACGGCATCGTCACCCGCAGCGCCGGGCTGATGAACCCCAACCACTTCCTGGCCGTGGCCATCTGGTACCTGTTCCAGAACCGCCCGGCGTGGCGAGCCGACGCGGCCGTGGGCAAGACGCTCGTCTCCAGCTCGATGATCGACCGTGTGGCCGCCCACCTGGGCCGGCGGCTGGCCGAAGTGCCGGTCGGCTTCAAGTGGTTTGTCGATGGGCTGCTCAGCGGCGAGTACGGCTTCGGCGGCGAGGAGAGCGCCGGGGCGTCATTCCTGCGTCGGGACGGCACGGTGTGGACGACCGACAAGGATGGCTTCATCATGGACTTGCTGGCGGCCGAGATCATGGCCCGCACCGGGCGCGACCCCGGCGAGCAGTACCGCGAGCTGGCCGAGCGCTTCGGCGACCCGGTCTACGAGCGGGCCGACACGCCCGTGTCTGCGCCGCGCAAGGCGGTGCTGGGCAAGCTGACGCCGGAACTGGTGTCGGCCGCCACGCTGGCCGGCGAGCCGATCGTCGCCAAGTTGACCCGCGCCCCGGCCAACGACGCGCCCATCGGCGGCCTGAAGGTCGTCACCGAAAACGGCTGGTTCGCCGCCCGCCCCAGCGGCACGGAGAACATCTACAAGGTCTACGCCGAGAGCTTCAAGGGGCGCGACCACCTGCGGCAGATTCAGGCCGAGGCGGCGACGATCATCGACGACGCCTTTGCCGCGGCAGGGGTTTAAGTAGACCTGACAGGTCTCAGAAGACCTGTCAGGTCGGCGCGCGCCATGACCAATTTCGTACAACGCTACGGCCCCTGGGCGCTGGTGACCGGCGCGTCGTCGGGCATCGGCCGCGAGTTCGCCCGGCAGGTGGCCGCGCGCGGGCTGAACGTCGTCCTAGTCGCTCGGCGCGCCGACCGGCTGGCGGCGCTGGCCGATGAACTGGCCATGCGCCACGCCATCGACACGCGCGTCGTGGCCGTCGATCTGTGCCACGACGCCTTCCTCGACCCGATCCGCGCCACCACGACCGGGCTGGAGATCGGCCTACTGGTCAACAGCGCCGGCTTCAGCCGCACCGGCCCGCTGCTGGACATGGATCCTGACGACATGACGCGGATGCTCAACCTCAACTGCCGCGCGCCGCTGCTGCTGACGCGGCAGTTCGGGCCGTCCATGCGCGCCCGGCGGCGCGGCGGCGTGGTCATTGTCGCCTCGGTCGCCGGCTTCGTCGGCACGCCGCTGTGGAGCCTCTACGCGGCCACCAAGGGGTTCGATCTGCTGCTAGGCGAAGGGCTGGCGGCCGAGTTGCGCGGCGACGGCGTCGACGTGCTGACGCTGGCCCCGGGCACGACGCGCACCGAATTTCTCGATCTGGCCGGGCTGGGCGACTTCATGGCCCTCGACGCGGCCGATGTCGTCGCCCACGCCCTGTCCCGCCTGGGCCGGGCCGATGTGGTTGTGCCCGGCTGGTTCTATCGCGGCGGCACGTTCGCCATGCGCTTCCTGCCCCGCGGCGTCAACCGTGCCGTCTTTGGCCGGCTGCTGGCCGCCATGCGGACGGAGGAGTAGGGCCATCGTCCGCCAACTGGCTCGCCGGCGCGGCTGGCTCTTCCCGGTGGCGGTGGTGCTGGTGGCCCTCATCGCCGCCGGGCCGGCGCTGGGCGAGCCGGGGCTGCTGAACACGCGCGGCGGCGGCGATAGCCCGTTCCTGCTGCAACGGTTGCACCAGTTGACGGCCGCCCTGGCCGACGGCCACTTCCCCGCCCGCTGGATGCCCGACGCGGCCTATGGCGACGGCTACCCGTTCTACAACTTCTACGCGCCGCTTTCTATTTACGTGGCCGCGGCTTTCCGCTTTCTGGGCTCCAGCTTCGTGCGCGCCATCCATCTGGCGCAACTGGCCGGTTTCGTCGTCGCCGGGCTGGGGGCGTTCTATCTGGCGCGGCGCTGGCTGGGGTCGCCGTGGGCCGGGCTGCTGGCGGCCGTGGCCTACACCGTCGCCCCGTTCCACATGGTCAACGTCTACGTCCGCGGCGACTCGCTGGCCGAGTTTTGGGCGATGGCGTGGTATCCGTGGGTGTTGCTGGCGGCCGACCGGCTAGTTGTGACGAGCGACGAGCGACGAGTGACGAGTGACGAGGGTTCTTCACTCGTCACTCGTCGCTCGTCGCTCGTCACTTCGATTGCCCTTTTTGCCCTGGCCTACGCCGCCCTCATCCTGAGCCACAACATTTCGGCGCTGATCTTCTCGCCTTTTTTGCTGCTCTATCTGCTATTTGGGTTTTGGAGAGATCGTAGGGCAACTCGGAAGACGAGTTTCGCCCCCCTGCTCAGGAGCGCCGCGGCGCTCCTCCTCGCCTTATCCCTGGCCGCCTGGTTCTTCGTGCCCGCCCTGGCGGAGCAGGGTGTGGCCCAGCTCGGCCCGGTGACGGAGGGGTACTTCCACTACAGCAACCACTTCCGCGGCCTGACGCTGGTGCAGGGCGGGCTGCTGTTCGACTACAACCCCGACGGGGGCATCGCCTTCCGCATGGGGTTGGTGCAGGCGGCGCTGGCGGTGGTAGGGGGTTGGGCGTTGGTCGCTGGCCGCCGGCGGCCAGCGACCAACGCCCAACGCCCCCTGCTCTTCATCCTAGCCTCCTTCCTGCTCGCCACCTTCATGATCACCCCCCTCTCCCGCCCCCTCTGGGATCACCTGCCGCTGCTGCCCTTCACGCAGTTCCCGTGGCGGTTCCTGTCGGTGCAGGCGCTGTTTGGAGCGCTCTTAACAGGGGCGTTGGTAAGCGGAGCAGGGGGGCAGGGGAGCGGGGGAGCAAAGGAGATCGGTTCACCCTTGCTCCTCCGCTCCCGCGCTCCCCTGCTGACGGTTGGAGCCAGCCTGGTGCTGATCGCCGCGGCCCTCCTCGGCCTAACCACCGACCACCTCATCCTGACCGACGCCGACGTGACGGCCGAGCGGCTGGCGCAGTACGAGTGGTTCACCGGCAACGTCGGCACGACGATCAGCGCCGAGTATCTGACGCCGGCGGCCGCCCCCCGCCCCTGGACGAGCGCCTGGCTCAACAGTGGCACGCGCGACCGGGCCGTGGCCGTGGCCGGCGAGCTGTCGGCGGCCACGCTGCGGACGCGGACGACGACGCGTCAGACGTGGGACGTGGCCGCCGGGCCGGGTGGGGCGACGGTCGTCTTCCCAACGCTCATGTGGCCGGGCTGGCGGGCGGAGATTGATGGTCAGCCGGTGCAACTGGCGGCGCAACCTGGCTCCGGGCTGATGACCCTTACGACGCCGGAGGGGGAACATGCGGTCACGTTGACGCTCGGCCGCACGCCCTGTCTCTTATACACATCTCCGAGCCCACGAGACCGTACTAGATCTCGTATGCCGTCTTCTGCTTGAAAAAAAAAAACTCGGCGCACAGGCGTAAGCCTTTTCGATCACAAAATATACCTCATCCTACTACGAAACGGCTCGAAGCAACTACGACACAGCAACAGATTAGCAAATATCTCGAATCACACCGAAACTGCTCATGTAATAGAGATCACAGACACTCTACATAA
>CALLZA010000138.1 GCA_937858165.1 uncultured Ardenticatenia bacterium | reverse complement strand
GTCCACGATCGAGCCGGCGTTCGTGGAGATCGTCGACTCCGATGCGCTCGCCAGTGAGATCGCGAGCTTCCTCGAGCGAGTCCGCGATCGCGCTCGCCCGGTCGTGTCGGGTGACGATGGGCGCCGGGCCCTCGGCCTGGCCCACCAGATCCTCGCCTCGATGGCCGAGCATCGCGCCTACCTCTGTGGCGACCGGGCCCTCGCGGTGGCCCTGCATGCGCTGGAAGCGCACCCATGGACCCAGCCCGCTGGGGCGCGAAAAGCTGCCCAGCCCGATGCGAGTGGGTTTGCAGTTTGTGCGCCAGTCGCCACGCCTGCGGGCCGTGCTGTGGCGCATTGCCGTGTTTTTTCTGCACGCCACGCGCTGATGGCCCTGCTGCCGCTGACCTACGCCGCCTGGTGGTTCAACCGCCGCCACAACCGCAAGCTCTACCCGGAGAGCGGGCCGATGGCCTATCGCAGCCGCGTGCAGACGCTGCTGTGGCAACTGGACAGCCTGCTGGACAAGGCCCAGCGCGGCACGCAGCAGGGCGGGGAGCGCGTCACCCGGCCGCTCATCGGCCTGCACGCCCGCGCCGCCACCTGGCGCGCCTTCGCCCGCGCCCTGCGCCGCAACTTCGGCCGGGACTCAGGATTGGATGGGTAAGAAGACCTCACGCCAAGATCGCCAAGACCGCCAAGGACGCCAAGAAGAGATCTTCTTAGCGTTCTTGGCGTCCTTAGCGATCTTGGCGTGAGGTTCTGGAAATCTAAATGGAGAAACCTATATGAGCACTACCGCCAAGAAAGTCGATCAGACCCTCAACCAGGAGCTGGCCGCCATGGACGACACGAACGACTGGGAAACCCGCGTCATCGTCGTCGGCGGCATCCTGGGCGCGGTCGTCGGCCTGCTGACGTCGTACCTGCTGATCCGCACCTCGAAGGAAGCCCACGCCGGCCCCCCGGCCATCACCACCGGCGACGCCTTCAAGGTCGGCATCACCGCCATCGGTCTGGTGCGCTCCATTGCCGCTCTGGGAGAGAGACAACGATAACATGCAAAGGAGCATAACTTATGACCAATGATCCCGGGTCGGCCCGACGCGGCCGATCCAGAAGCGCTTCCGTGGCGGCCCGGCCGCCGGCGTCGAAGCCCAAACGTCCAGCGCCCCAATGGCGGCGGATGGACCTGCACCTTCACACCCCCGGCTCCAACGATTACCAGGAGCCGCACATCAGCTACCTCGACATCCTGCGCCAGGCCTCGGCCCGCGGGCTGGACATCATCGCCATCACCGACCACAACACCGTCGCCGGCTACGCCGCCATGCAGAAAGAGGTCGAGCAACTGCTGTGGCTGGAAAGCCGCGGCCGCATCGACCCATTGGAGCAGCGCCAACTGGACGAGTACCGGCGCGTGCTCGACAAATTGCTCGTCCTGCCCGGCTTCGAGTTCACCGCCACCTTCGGTTTTCATATTCTGGGCATCTTCCCGCCGGAGACGCCGGTGAGCTATCTGGAGCATCTGCTGCTGACGCTGCGCGTGCCGCCGGCGCTACTGCGCGAAGGCAGCTCGACCGTGGGGGCCACGTCGGACGTATTGACCGCCTACCACGTCATCAACGAGGCCGGCGGGCTGGTCATCGCCGCCCACGTCAACTCCGGCAACGGCGTCATGATGCGCGGCCTCGACTTCGGCGGCCAGACGCGCGTCGCCTATACCCAGGACCCCAACGTCCACGCCCTGGAAGTGACCGACCTGGAGAAGCGCGGCAACCAGACCACGCGCCGCTTCTTCGACGGCAGCAAGCCGGAGTACCCGCGGCCGATGCGCTGCATTCAAGGCTCCGACGCCCACCGTCTCGTTCGCGAATCGCCCACGTCCCCCTATCTTGGCGTCGGCGAACGCATCACCGAGATTCTGCTCGACGACCTGTCGTTCGACGCCCTGGCCGGCGTCATTCGCGGCAACGACCACTCCCTGACCCGCCCCTACCGCGGCACGGCCAAGGCGGTCGATTTCGTGCAGTTGGCCCGCGAAGAGGGGGAGTCGCTGGTGCAGGCGTTCCACCCCAGCATCAACCAGCGCGGCGGCCACCTCGACGCCATCCTGCGCGACATCGGCGCCATGGCCAACACCAACGGCGGCACGATCTACATCGGCGTGCCGACGGACCCGAAGGCCAAGCCCGAAGGGGTGCGCGAGACACCCCGGGGCATCGAGGCGCTGCGCAACGCCATCGCCAAGCGCTTCAGCCCCGAGCCGCCGGTGCAGATCGACAGCCTGCCGACGCAGGGCACGACCGTGGTGCGCGTCACCGTGACGCCCGGCCCCGACGCCCCTTACGCGCTGGACAGCAACCTGTTCTACGTCCGCGACGAGACGGAGACGACGCTGGCCGTGCGCGACGAGATCGTGCGGCTGGTGGAGCGGGGGCTGGAGCGACGCGGCGGAACGACCGCCGACAGCCGACAGCCGACCGCAGCCATACCGGCGGTCGCCCCCCAGTCCGCCCCGCCGCCCGCGCCGCGCGAGGAGCCACGGCGACGCTCGTCGCGCGCCTCGACCGCCGCGACCCCGGCCGAGAAGCCGCCGCCTGCGCAGCCCCCTACCAACGGCCGCGGCCAGTTGGAGCGCCCGCGCACCGGGGTCGAAATCGTCGAGAGCCAGGAGCGCGACGGGACTGTCTACCACACCCTGCGCGACCTGCGCAGCGGCAACCTGATCAACAACGTCACCCGCTCCTCGGCCCGCCGGCTGTGGCACTACGCCATCACCCAGGCCGAGACCGCTCCGCCTAACTTTTCCGGCGTCCAGTGGCGCGGCAACGTGGCCGTGTTGAACCGGCGGCCGAAGGGCAACAGCGCCCTCTATGACCTGATCGTGCGCGACGACGAGGGCATCCACGTCTACTACGGCGTCACTGACAGCGGACTGAGCGAGGAGTGGCTGGCCCTGGTTGAGGAGCCGCGCCGCGAATGAGGCGGGTGGGCATCCTGACCGTCAGTGACCGGGGCGCGGCGGGCGAGTATGAGGACCGCAGCGGGCCGCTGGCCGCCGAGCGCGTCATCGCGGCCACCGGCTGGGCCATCGAGCGGCGGGCGGTCATCGCCGACGACTTCGACACCATCGTCCGCACGCTGCGCGACTGGTGCGACGCCGGGCTGGAGCTGATCCTGACCAGCGGCGGCACCGGCTTCGCCCCGCGCGACGTGACGCCGGAGGCGACACGGGCGGTCATCGAGCGCGACGCGCCGGGCATCGCCGAGGCGCTGCGGGCCGAGAGCCTGAAGGTGACGCGCCACGCCATGCTGTCGCGGGCCGTGGCCGGGCTGCGCGGCAGCACGCTGATTGTCAACCTGCCCGGCAACCCCAAGGCCGTGGCCGAGAACCTCGACGTGCTGCTGCCCGTCTTGCCCCACGCCCTCGACCTGCTGACCGGCCGCCCCGAGAGCGGCCAAACCCACCGCTCCGTGTGACACCTGACAGGTGTTGCCTGAAAGACCTCACGCAAAGATCGCCAAGGACGCAAAGAACGCAAAAAGAACTCTTCTTGGCGTTCTTTGCGCCCCTGGCGATCTTTGCGTGAGGTTCTTCCTCTGCTTCTGAAACCTGCCCAATCGGCCGAATCTGCGGATAATCCCTGCTCATGTACGAACACAAACTCATCGCCACGAACGGCATCACCCTCCACGCCGTGGCCGCCGGGCCGGAAGACGGGCCGCTGGTGCTGCTGCTCCACGGCTTTCCGGAGTTCTGGTACGGCTGGCGGCGACAGATTCCGGCCCTGGCCGCGGCCGGGTTCCGCGTGCTGGCCCCCGACCAGCGCGGCTACAACCTGAGCGACAAGCCGCGCGAGCTGTCGGCCTATCGCCTCGACGAACTGGCCGCCGACGCGCTGGGCCTCATCGACGCCGCCGGGCGGGAGCGGGCGTTCGTCGTCGGCCACGATTGGGGGGCAATGGTCGCCTGGTGGCTGGCCCTCGTCGCGCCCCACCGGTTGCATCGCCTGGCCATCCTCAATGTTCCCCACCCCTATGTCTTCCGCAGCCATCTGCTGAATGACGCCGAGCAGCAAAAGCGCAGCCTCTACGCCGGCTTCTTCCAGTTGCCCTGGCTGCCGGAAGCGGCGCTGCGCGCCGGCGACTGGCGGGCCGCGGAGCAGGCCATGCGCGGCAGCAGCCGGCCCGGCGCGTTCAGCGACGCTGAAATGGACGAGTACCCCCGGGCGGGGGCGCGGCAACATTTCGCGCCGACGCGGGACGTTGAAATGGGGGAGCAGCTTTACCTCGCCATCCGCCAGTTGCCGGTGCTGGACGCGTCGCTCGCGCTGATGCACCTCGACGACTTGAGCTATCGCGAGATGAGCGAAGGGCTCGGCATCACCGAGAAAAACGTCGGCGTGAGGTTGAACCCGGTCCGCAGGCAGCTCGCGGCGATGCTGGCGGGTCGGCTGGGGACTCGGGCGGATGACGGGAACGGTGAGGACGGAAGCGCGAGCGGTGCATATGCGGTTGATC
>CALLZA010000137.1 GCA_937858165.1 uncultured Ardenticatenia bacterium | reverse complement strand
TACCAACAGTGGGGCTTAATCCTAGACCATATCGAAGACCTGGAGGATGCACTGGAGGTATATAAGTCGGAATGGGAGTTGGCGACCGGTCGAGAGGAACTGATTGCACTCACGCCGGGGCAGATTCGCGAGTGGCTCGACGAAAACGGCGATGATAAGACCAGTTGACTTTACGGAGACACCCCTTTGGAAGTAACCAACCCCGTAGGCGAAACAAACACATTGATCATCGGCGCCGGCCCGGCCGGGTTGGCCGTGGCTGCCTGCCTGAAGCAGCGCGGCGTGCCGTTTATCCTGCTGGAGCAGGGCAACCGCGTTGGCCGCGCCTGGCACGACCACTACGACCGGCTACACCTGCACACCAGCCGCGGCATGTCGGGCCTGCCGGGCTACCCGATGCCGCGCAGTTACCCGCGCTACCCCAGCCGCGAGCAGGTGACGGCCTACCTGGCCGACTACGCGGCCCACTTCGGCCTTGAACCCCACTTCAATCAGCGCCTGTTGCGGGCGGAGCGCGTTGACGGCCGCTGGCTGGCCCAGACCGACGACCGCCGCTACACGGCCGAATCGCTGGTGCTGGCGACGGGCTACACGCGCAAGCCGCACGTGCCCACCTGGCCGGGCCGCGACGACTACACCGGGCCAGTGCTCCACAGTTCGGAGTATCGCAACGGCCGCCCCTTCACGGGGCAGGACGTGCTGGTCGTCGGCTTCGGCAACTCCGGCGGCGAGATCGCCGTTGACCTCTACGAGCACGGGGCGCGGCCGAGCATCGCCGTCCGCAGCCCCGTCAACATTATCCCGCGCGACACGCTGGGTATCTCCTCTTTGCAGTGGAACCTGCTGCTCAGCCGCTTGCCGGGCCGGTTGGGCGATCTCGTCGCCGCGCCGCTGGTCTACGCTTCGGTCGGCAACGTCTACAAGCATGGCCTGCGCAAGAACCGCGTAGGGCCAATCGAACAGATCAAGACCGAGGAGCAGGTGCCGCTGATCGACGTGGGCACGGTGAAGCTGATCAAGAGCGGGGCGCTGCCACTCTATCCGGGCCTCGAGCGGTTCACGCCCGGCGGCGTGGTCTTCAGCGACGGCCGCGCGTGCGACTTTGACGCTGTGGTGCTGGCCACCGGCTACCGGCCCGACGTGGGCGAACTCATTCCGCAGGCCGGCGAGGCGATTGCGCCGGGCGGCGTGCCTGTGGCCAGCGGGTGCGAGTTGGGGTTGCCGGGGCTGTATGTCCTGTCTCTTATACACATCTCCGAGCCCACGAGACCGGACTAGATCTCGTATGCCGTCTTTTGCTTGAAAAAAAACAAGACAAATAGCACCAGAATACACTGTATAGGAACAGACAGCTCA
>CALLZA010000136.1 GCA_937858165.1 uncultured Ardenticatenia bacterium | reverse complement strand
TCGGGGGTGCGAGGAGTAGTATAAGAGACAGACGCCGCCCTGCGGCGCTGCACGGCGGCGGACCCTGTCTACGGCGACCCGCCGCCCGGCTTTGTGCCCATCACCAGTAGCGGCGGCGTTACCTATACCGTCCGCTTCCCCCAGCCGGTAGCCTTCTTCGGCACCTACCGCTTCGAGATCGGCCAGTCGCCGGAGAATAGCCTGCGCGCCGGCGACGGGCTGGTGGGGCTGTTCGGTCGAGCAGGGCAGGGGGATACGCTTTTGCTGGAGCAACTCAATGAGCGGCCCCACTGGGGGGCGACGAACAGCAACGCCGCGGCCGACCCCAACCCGCGTCTGGAGGCGGCCGTCGACGCCGCCCGGCGCGGCGCGGACGTGTCGCTGCTGCTCGATAGCTTCTTCGATGACGCCGGCAGCGCCGTGGGCAACGCGGCGACGTGCGCCTACGTGACCCAGTTGGCCGGGCGCGAGGGCCTGCGGCTGCGCTGCCAAACGGGCAACCCCACCGGGCTGGGCATCCACAACAAGATGGCGCTGGCCCAGATCGACGGCCGCGGGTTCGTCCACGTCGGCAGCCTCAACGGCACAGAGGTGTCGCACAAGGCTAACCGCGAGTTGACCCTGAGCGTGCAGTCGGACGCGGCCTACGCCTATCTGGCCCGCCTCTTTGCCGGCGACGCGCCGCGGACGACGTACCTGCCGCTGGCGCTGTCCGGCTTCGATGGTGCGGCCGACCACCTGCTCATCAGTGAGCTGGTCTACGACCCGCCGGGGCCGGACGAGGCGGAGTTCGTCGAGCTGGTCAACCCGACCGGCGCGCCCATCGACCTGACCGGCTACGCCCTAGGCGACGCCGTCTCGGCGCTCGACTTCGAGGACATGCGCCACTTCCCGCCCGGCGTGGTCGTGCCGCCCGGCGGGGTGGTGGTGGTGGCATTGAGCGCCGCTGCCTTCCAGGCTGAGTTCGGTGTCGTGCCGCAGTTTGAGATCGTCGATAGCGACCCAGGCGTGCCCGATCTGATCGACGACCCGGCCTGGGGCGACCCGGCGGCGCTGTTCCAGTTGGGGAATTCAGGCGACGAGGTGGTGCTCATCCGCTGGGACGGGCTGGTGGATGTCGTGACGCTGTCTCTTATACACATCTCCGAGCCCACGAGACCGTACTAGATCTCGTATGCCGTCTTCTGCTTGAAAAAAAAAAAAAACAGAATCAGTACTACGGCATATTCTGTCACGAAATATAGAAATCGAAGTCAGTATGTAAGATCAGTCATCAGTAGTAGACAACGCACACGACTGACAGTGCAAGTGAGCTGCAAGGACTACAGCACCATCTATGTGACACGGCATACTGTC
>CALLZA010000135.1 GCA_937858165.1 uncultured Ardenticatenia bacterium | reverse complement strand
GTACGGCCCTGGTGCTGCTGATGGCGGCCAACACCAGCTTCGCCGACTTTCCCCGGCTGGCGGCGCTGCACGCCGGCGACGGCTTCCTGCCACGCCAATTGACCTATCGCGGCGGCCGCCTCGTCTTCTCCTGGGGCATCATGACCCTGGCCCTGGCCGCGTCCGTCCTGGTCATCGTCATGCGCGCCAGCACGACGGCCCTCATCCCACTCTACGCCATCGGCGTCTTCCTCAGTTTCACGCTGTCGCAGGCGGGCATGGTCATTCACTTCCGTAAGATGGGTCGCCTCAAGCCGGGCGAGAAGATGAAGGGCATAGAGGCCGACCTGGAGTATGAGCCTACCTGGCGACAGCACATGATCATCAGCGCGGTAGGCGCGACGCTGACCTTCATCGTCATGATCATCTTCGCCGTCACCAAGTTCACTTCCGGCGCGTGGGTGGTCATCGTCATCATCCCCATCCTGGTCTTCCTCTTCTCGCGCATCCACCAGCACTATAAGGACGTGGCCGAGGCGCTCAGCCTGGAGAACGCCAGCCGCTTCCGCATCGCCTCCGAAGAGGTCGTCACCCTGCTGCTGGTCGATGGCGTCCACCTGGGCACGCTGGAAATGGTCGATTTCGCCAAGGCACTGGGCAATCCGTGGCACGCTATCCACGTTGGCGTCAACCCGCAGAAGTCAGAAGTGACACAGAAGAAGTGGGATCAGTACGTCAGCGAGGGCGAGCTGGTCATCATTCCGTCGCCCTATCGCCACCTGCTGGCCCCCATCCGCGACTACGTGGTCAGCATCCTCCAGGCTAACCCGCGGGTCATCGTCCACGTAGTCATGGGCCACCTGGCGATGGACTCCGTGTTCACCCAGGTGCTCCACCAGAACAGCTCGCTCATTCTGAATCTGGGCCTGACAGGGTTGGAGCGCGTCGTCGTCACCATTGTCCCGGTGCAGATCTACCACGACGACACGGGTGAGTCGGTCAACCAGAATCTGATGACCGGCGACTCCCTGAAGAAGGCTCGCCAGGATCGCTCGGCGCGCACGGCCGCCCACCAGGCCACCGCCCGCGAACAGCTGGCCGCCCACCAGGCCGCGATCAAGGACAAGGCCGACGAGCAAGTAGAGGAGAGTTGAGTTGTAGGGGCGGGTTTAAGACCCGCCCCTACAGATCGGCGGCGTGGGCGGCCACGCGAAAGCCGACGCTGTTGAAGCGCTGGGCCGGGTCTACCTCGACGCGCCAGGTGACGCGCAGGTTGTGCTCGTCGCTGGGCCACCCGCCGCCGCGAACGATACGCGTCCCGCCGGCGGCCTCGGCCGTCGTCCACTCCCAGACGTTGCCGGCGGCATCGACCAGCCCCGCTGGGCTGTCGCCGCCCGGCGAGAAGTGGCCGGCGGCCGTCGTCGCGCCCGGTCGACGGCCAAAGTTGGCCCGCTCGGCCGTCGGCGGCTCGTTGCCCCACGGATACGTCCCGCCCGCCGTCGCGCTGTCTCTTATACACCTCCTACCCCGGCCGCCACCGACCTAGGGGTGAACATGGGGGTCGACGTCTGAATAAAAAAAAAAAACAATACAAAGACAAGAGAGATGCGAACGCAGACGAAACAAA
>CALLZA010000134.1 GCA_937858165.1 uncultured Ardenticatenia bacterium | reverse complement strand
ATGTACACAGATAATGTTAGTAATTTTTATGTGGGTTTATATTGATCTGATCAATGTTGGGTTGTCTTAGAAACTGGTTTGCTATTTGTTGTAGACTATGTTATGCGTGAAGTTGCGTTGTTTTTTTTTTCAAGCAGAAGACGGAATACGAGATCTAGTACGGTCTTGTGGGCTCGGAGATGTGTATAAGAGACAGACTTCATCCTGCGCCGCCTGTGGCCGATGGAGACGGTGTTTGAAGATCGGCTGCGCGTCTACGTCCACCGCCTGCGGCGCAAAATCGAGGCTCGCCCCGAAGAGCCACGCTACATTTTGTCGCAGCGCGGCGTGGGCTACAGCTTCGCCCGCAGTTAACGGCCGGCTAGACGCCTTCCGCCTGCTGAGCCGCCTGCTGGGCCGCCACCTGCTCCGTCTGTACCTTCTCCAGTCCGTTGCGGACGACATTCATCGTCCGGGCCAGGTCTTGCTCGAGCCGCTGAAGTACGTCCACAATGTACACGTCGGCATCCTGGCGCAGCGCCTCCGCGTCGCGGCGCGCCCGCTCGACGATGTTCTCCGCCCGGTGCTGGGCGGCGTTGACGATGGCGTCGCGCTTCACCAGTTCGCCCGCCTCCTGCCGCGCCAACTCGCGGATGCGCTCCGCCTCCTCCTTGGCCTGGGCCAGAATACGGTCCTTCTCGGCCTCGACCCGGTTGGCGCGCTTGATCTCCTCCGGCACGGCCACGCGCATCTGGTCGAGCAGGCTGTAGACCTTCTCCTCATTGACCAGCAGATAGGCGCTCAACGGAATGCGGGTGCTCTCATTGAGAGCTTGTTCCAGACGGTCGACCAGATGTTGAATGTCCATACAATTCACCTAATCCCGAAGAGGCAAAGAGCCGGAGTAGAGCACAGGGTCTTCATCGCGGAAGCGGGCATAGAGCTGCCGGGCCACGCCGGGCGGCACCATGCTCGTCACGTCGCCGCCCAGTGAGGCGATCTCGCGCACCGTGCTACCGCTGAGAAACGAGTTCTCCTCGCGCGTCATCAGGCTTACCGTCTCGATGGTCGGGGCCAGCCGCTGGTTAGCCAGAGCCGAACGAAACTCGAACTCGAAGTCGGAGAAAACGCGCAGGCCGCGAATGATAATGCGGGCGTCGATCTCGCGCACGAAGTCGACCAGCAAGCCGGTGAAGGGCATGATGGTGACGTTGCCCGGGTTCTGGAGCGACTCCTGGATCATGGCCACGCGCTCGTCGATGGAGAACAAGACCGACTTGGTCGGCTTGCGGTGGTCATAGACGGCAACGCACAACTCGTCGAACAGGTCAGCGGCGCGCATCATCAGGTCGATGTGGCCGTAGTGCACGGGGTCGAACGTCCCCGGATAGACAGCTCGTTTGATCAATCTACTCCCTCCTCTTGATGGCGCTTATGGGTCAGCATCGGAGGATAACACAGATCGCGGCCTTCTCTGATAAATGTGCCCAATCTGCGGATAACTCCTCTTAGCTAACGTCGGCCGCTCGCTCCCAAAACGCCTCCAGCCGCTCGCGCAGGGCGCTGTGCTGGGGCCACTCCAGTTGCGGATCGACGGCGAACAGCGCCGCGGCCTCCTGCTGAGCGATGTCGAGAATCTCCACGTCGTGGAGCAGCGACGCCAGCCGCAGCTCCGGCAGGCCGCTCTGGCGGCGGCCAAAGAACTCACCCGGTCCGCGCAACTCCAGATCGCGCTCGGCCAGCACAAAGCCGTCGTTGGTCGCCTCCAGCGCCGCCAGCCGCTGCTCGGCCTCGGCGCTCACGTCTTCGGCAATGAGAATGCAGTATGACTGGTGTTCGCCGCGGCCGACACGCCCGCGGAACTGGTGCAACTGAGCCAGACCAAAGCGGTCGGCGCCCTCGATGACGATGACCGTGCTGTTGGGCACGTCGACACCGACCTCGATGACCGATGTCGCCACCAGTACGTCGGAACCACCCTCGGCGAAGGCGCGCATCGCCGTGTCCTTCTCATCGGAGCGCAGCCGCCCATGCACCAGGCCCAGCCGCCGGTCAGGAAACACCTCGCTGCTGAGGCGCGCGAACTCCTCGACCGCTGCCCGCGCATCGATCGTATCCGACTCTTCGACGAGTGGGTAGATGATATAGGCTTGCCGCCCCTCGGCCGTCTGGCGGCGAATGAAGTTGTAGGCTCGCTCACGCTCCGACGCGCGCAGCCAGCGGGTCTTGATCTCCTGGCGACCGGGCGGCATCTCGTCCAGCACCGACAGATCCAGATCGCCATAGAGCGACAGCGCCAGCGTGCGCGGGATGGGCGTGGCCGACATGACCAGCAAATGGGGGCTGACAAGTTCATCACCGTCGCGCGGCCCCTTTTCGCGCAGCGCCGCACGCTGATCGACGCCAAAGCGGTGCTGCTCATCGACCACGGCCAGCCCCAGCCGGTGGAACGCCACCGTCGGCTGGATGAGCGCGTGGGTGCCGATGATGATCTGGAGAGTGCCGTCGGCCAGGCCGGCCAGAGTGGCCGGGCGCTCGGCGGCCGGCGTGCTGCCGGTTAACAAGGCGACGCGAATACCCAGTGGCTCCAGTAGCCGGCTCAGTCCACGGTAGTGCTGCTCGGCCAGGATTTCGGTTGGGGCCATCAGGGCCGATTGCGCCCCGTCGGCCGCGGCCACAACCATGGCCGCGGCGGCCACGGCCGTCTTGCCCGAACCGACATCCCCTTGCAGCAGACGGTTCATCGGCCGGGCCTGGGCCATGTCGGCGCGAATCTCCTCAATGACGCGCTGCTGCGCGCTCGTCAGCCCGAAGGGCAGGGCGGCCAGAAAGGCGTCGAAGCGCTCCGGCGGCGCGGTCAACGGCCGTGCCGTGTGTTGCAGCCAGTCGCGCCGCTGCCGCTGGACGCCCAGTTGCAGCAGGAACAGCTCATCGAAGGCCAACCGCTGCCGCGCCTGGCGCAACGCCTGGTGGCTGTCCGGGAAGTGCATCTGCTGGATGGCGTAGGCCAACGAGTAGAGACCACGCCGCTTGCGCGTCTCCACCGGCAACGGATCGGGCACGCGCGGCGACCAGTCGCGCACGGCGCGCTGCATCACCTCGCGCATCTTGCTGGCGGTTAGCCCTTCGGTCAGCGGATAGATGGGCACAATGCGCCGCGTGCGCAGCGGCTCCAGCTCCAGCGGCTCCCAATCGGGCGAGTTGAACACCAGCCGCCCCAGAAAGGCATCGACTTTACCGCTCAGCACAATCTGCATCCCGGCCGGCAACTGCTCGGCCAGCCACGGCTGGTTGAACCACGTCGCCTGCACCGTGCCCGTGCCGTCGTTGACGATGCACTCGATGACGGCCTGATTGGCCCTCGTGCGGCGCGTGCGCGTTTGCCAGATGGTGCCGATGACCGTTACCTGCTCGCCATACTGGAGCTTGCTGATGGGCTTCATCAGCGTGTAGTCGTCGTAGCGGCGGGGGAAGAGGTAGAGCAGCTCCCAGATGGTCGTCGGGCCAAGCCGGCTCAGCTTTTCGGCGATCTTCTGGCCCACGCCCTTCAGGGCCGTCAGCGGTTGCGTCAGGCCGTGGGGGTCGGCCGCGACGACCGGCAACTCCGGCTCCAGCGCCGGCTGGTTAATGTCGTCCGGTTCCTCGTCGATCCCCTCGTCCACATCGGCGGGCGCGGCGACTATGGCCGGCCGGGCCGCACGCGGGGGCTGGGGCGCAGGCTTGGCAGCAGCCGGTCGGGGGCCGGCGGGTGCCTTGGCCGGTGGCGGGGTTGGCTTAGCCGGCGGCGGGGTCGGTTTTAGCGGCGGAGCCGCCGCGACTTCAGGCCGCCGGGCGCGCCGCCGCTCAATGCTCGCCAGCAGCGAGTCGATGGCCCGCGCCCGCGCCTCGACGCCGGACAGCCGGCCATACTCCATCAGCACTTCCGACACCTGCTCGGCCAGAGCCCGGTCGGCCTCGTCGGCCGCCTCTTCGTTGGCCTGCGTCACCCAAAACACGGCAAACTGCCGAATGCCGCCGACGACGGCCTTGTTCTGGTAGCCCTGTAGTTTCTCTAGCTCGAGCACGCGCTCAAGGCGTTTCAACGATCGATCCATGTTGGCTGCTCCCGCCCGCGGCTGGGCCGCGGTCGGCCGGACTATTCCGCGCCGAGGATGTAGTAGTAGTGCGGTTGTCCGCCCTCAATGACCTCGACTTCCAGGTCAGGATAGTGCCTGCGCACGGTGTCGGCCGCTTGGGCCGCCTGGGCCAACGTCACGTCGGCCCCATAGTAAAGTGTCAACAAGCCGCACGAGGTCGCGTCTAGCCGCTCCAGCAGGTCACTCAACACCTCCCCCTCGCCCGGCCCAGCACAGACCAGCCGCCCTTCGGCCAGGCCAATGATGGCTCCTTCTTCGACGTTCACGCCGTCGAGCTGAACAGAGCGCGTGGCCCGTGTGATCTCGCCTGTCTTGACTTGGCTTAGGGCGCGCGTCATGGCCACGGCATTGACCGCCACGTCGGCGTCAGGGTCGAGAGCCATCAGGGCAGCGATCCCCTGGGGAGCGGAGCGGCTGGGCACCACGGCCACCTGTTTGACGCTCAGGTCGCGCGCCGCCTCGGCGGCCAGGATGATGTTCTTGTTGTTGGGCAAGAGGATGATCTTGTCCGTGGGCAGCTCATCGAGGGCCTGATAGATCTCCTGGGTACTGGGGTTGTTGGTCTGGCCACCGTTGACGATGGCCGCCGCACCCAGGCTGCGAAAGACCCCGGCCAACCCATCGCCGGCAGCCACGACGACCACGGCCACCTGGTCGGGTTGGAGCTCGACCGCTGGCAGGGCGGGCGGCACAGCGGCGTGGATAATCTCCTCCATCTGCTCTTGCATGTTCTCAACGACGACGTCGGAGACGTGGCCCAGGCTGATGCCGTAGCTGAGCGGCCGGCCGGGGTCGCTGACGTGGACGTGAACCTTGATCGTGCGCTCGTCGCCGACGACGACGGTCGAGTCGCCCATGGCGTCGATGCGGGCACGCACTTCCAGCACGTTGAGGTTGCGGCCGGTCAGAATGAACTGAACGTCGTAGGGGAACTCCAACGAGCCACCCTGGGGCACGGCGCGCGCCTGGGCCGGCAGCGGCGCGCTCGGGGCAACGGCATTCACGGTCGCCGTCGGGCCATTAAGTTGTAACTTGCCCTGGGCATAGCGCATCATGCCTTCCATGATGTAGACCAGCCCCTGGCCGCCGGAATCAACCACGCCGGCCTGGCGCAAGATGGGCAGCAGGTCGGGCGTGCGCTCCAGCGCCTGCTGGCAGCGCTCCAGGATGCGCTCCAGCATGAAGCGCAGGTCGTCGCTCTTGCGCGCGGCATCGGCCGCCTCGGCCGCGCCCTCGCGGATGACGGTCAAGATCGTGCCCTCGACCGGGCGCATGACGCCTTTGTAGGCCGTGTCGGCCGCGGTCTGAAAGGCGGCGGCCAGGTCGGCCGTGCCGAACGTCTCTTTACCGGCCAACTCGGCGGCCAGGCCACGCCAAATCTGGCTGAGGATGACGCCGGAATTGCCGCGCGCGCCCATCAACGCCCCCTGGGCCAACTGAGCGGCCACGCGGCCGACGTGCAACTCCTCGCTGTTCTCCACGCGGGCGTAGGCCGAACGCATGGTCAGCAACATGTTGGTGCCGGTGTCGCCATCCGGCACGGGGAACACATTCAGGGCGTTGACGTGGTCGCGGTTCTGTTCCAACCAGACCAGCCCGGCGCGGGCCATCTTCCGCAATTGCGGCCCGGTGCACCGCAGCCATTTGCCCGCAGTTGCCGGTGGGGCGACGGTTGTGCTTACAACTGTTGACAAGCTCTCTTTTCCTCCGCAAAGCTGCCGGGTACTATTGCCGGTCGCTCATGCGCAACCCTTGAACGTAGATGTTGACCGCATGGACGGGCAGCCCCAGAGCCTTTTCGACGTGGAACTTGACCGTGTGCTGGATGCTCTCGGCCACGGCCCGCAGCCGCACGCCGTACTCCACGATCACGTAGACGTCGATCGTGATCTGGTCGCCCTCGACCTTGACCTCCACCCCGCGGCGGTTGTCACGCGTCAGCAGTTGCGCGATCCCGTTAACAAGGTTCTTGCTGGACATGCCCACCACACCATAGCATTGATGCACCGCCTGCGTGGTGATGGTGGCGATGGTGGCGGAGGAGATATCGATTCGTCCTCGTGAATCCTCTTGAACCGGCATAGGCTGTGTCGCTCCTGCCCCCCTCTTGGATGGGCTTGCAAGGTCCGTGCGTCCCGACTATAATCAAGGGTTGTTCTTTGTGGAATGAATCCTGTGGGCGACCAATCGGTCGCCTTTAGTTTGGACGCCATGCAGCGGGCGTCAGGTAAGGTGAAATTATGGCGAAATGTGAAGTATGTGGCAAGGGGCCGATGAGCGGCCATAACGTGAGCTTCTCGCAGCGCAAGACCAAGCGCATGTTCCGGCCCAATATCCAGAAGACGACGGTCTACCAAGACGGCCGCCGCGTCCGCCGCTACATGTGCACCCGTTGCATTAAGACGATGGCCAAGGTCTAAACCGGGCCGGATTATCTGTGCGCCGTCCCGTTTCACCACGCGGCGGCTATCCTCAAACATCCACCCGCCGGCGCTCGCGCGCCGGCTTTTGCTTTTCCGCCCTTGAGCAAAGTGGATCATCTTAGCCAACGTCGCTGCGAAACAGGCGCACGGCTCCGGCGGCGGTAAGTGCATCGCACACCGCCGCCTCGCTCTCGGACGTCACCCTGTCCCTTATACACATCTGACGCTGCCGACCAACGCACTAGTGTAGAGCTCGAGGGGGGGGGTATCACGAAAATAAAAAAACGACAG
>CALLZA010000133.1 GCA_937858165.1 uncultured Ardenticatenia bacterium | reverse complement strand
TGGGTCCGCGGTGTGGTGCCGTACTACACGACCAGGTACTAGGTATGGGCGCGCGAGGACGTATCTCCAACGACTGGTTGCTGGGCGTCTGGTCCACCCCTTCGTGAATGTCGTGTTGTGTCAGTGACTATGCGTTTTGTGTTTTTCAAGCAGAAGACGGCATACGAGATCTAGTACGGTCTCGTGGGCTCGGAGATGTGTATAAGAGACAGGGCGTGGGCCAGCACGGCGGCCAGATTGCCCATCGTGCCGCTGGAAACAAACAGCCCGGCCTCTTTGCCGACGCGAGCCGCGGCCAGAGCTTCCAATTCGTTGACGGTCGGGTCCTCGCCATAGACGTCGTCGCCGACGCGGGCGCGGGCCATCGCCTCGCGCATGGCCGGGGTCGGCCAACTGACGGTATCCGACCGGAAGTCGATCCTGTCCATAGAATCGCTAGTTTACGTCAAGCTGAGCATCTTGGGTAGGGCATGATGATTCCTGCCCTACGGGTGCAGTTCGGCCAATGGCGTGCCTCGCTGGCCGAACAGCGCCCTGGGCGTGGCCTGGGGCACGAGCAGCCGCAGCGATCGCGGCCGAATCTCGCACGTCAGCGGCGTGTGGCCGGCCGTCTCGCCGTCGCGCTGGCAGGGCATGCGCGGCCTCGTCTCCACAACCACCCGCTTGCCAACGAGATTCAGCACGCCGGGATCCCACTCCTGCAAGTTGAGCGTGACGCCGGTAAAGTAGCGGGCCATCAGACCGACGCGCGTCGGCATAAGCCGCGTGGAGAACTCCCCGGCGCGAAACAGCCACACCTCGAAGTAGCCGTCGTCGAACACGGCGTCGCCGCTCAGTTGCACCCACCCACCGGCATAGAGGCGGCAGTTGCTGATGACGATGAGCAACCAATCCCCTTCGACCGTCTGGTTATCCACCTTGACGACGGCGTTCATGGCCGGCAGGCGGTGGAGGACGGTCAGGGCCTGGATGCTGTAGCCAACCGGGCCGAGGCGCTTCGACCACGTCGGCCGTGGCTCCAGATGCTGCACCAGGTAGCCGTCGGCGCCGATGCCCGCCCACAACAGGACGTGGCCGGCCCAGCCGCGCGTCTGCACGTAGTTAAGGTCGACCGCCTGCACCTGCCCGCCCAGCAGCGCCGTCGCCGCCTCGACCGGCGCGTTCGGGTCGAAGAGTTGCAGGCGAGGCAGGCGCAACTCGCGGGCCAGGGCGTTGGCCGTGCCCATCGGCAGGGGGGCCAGGGCGGGGGGGCTGCCGGCCAGCCCTTCGGCCACCTGGCCGAACGTACGTTCGCCCCGGGCGGCCAGCACAACGCCCGCCCCAGCCTCGGCCGCGGCGCGAGCCAACTCCGTCGCGTGCCCGGGCCCGAGCGTCGGTTGCAGCGTCACGCGCCAGCCGGCAGCGCGCCAGACGTCAGCTGCCGGTTCGACTTTGGCCAGCCCGTTCAATTGACCGGCGCGCGGGTTGTAGATCAGCGTCGCGTCCTTCATGTTTGGCTCAATGTCCCGTGACAGGCCTGGCGACAGGCCAACCGGCTACGGCTCATAACGGCTCAATCCGCCATAGGTGGCGACCCAGACGACGCCATCGGCGGCCGCGACCACATCCAGCACCCAATTGTCGGCCAGACCGTCGGCGGTTGTCAAACGCGACCACTGACCGCTACTAAAGCGCACCAGCCCGTCTCGACCCGCCACGCTGCCACCCAGCCATAGATCGAGATCGGGGCCGACGGCCAGCGCGGTCAGGCTGCCGGGGGCAATGATGTCCAGGTCGAACGGCAGCCGGCTCCAGGCAGCTTCACCGCCGCCGGGGCGATAGCGCAGCAGCCACGGCTGGCGTTCGTCGGCGAACCACACTTCGCCGTTGGGCGACAGGGCCATCTGTTGGACATTGCCTGACAACTGCTGCCCCCCCTCGCCCGCCTGGCCCAGGCGCAAGACACCTGCCCCATCGCTGGCTAACCAGACGTCGCCCTGTCCGTCGCGCAGCGCCGCGTTGACCCAGGGTGACGGCTCGACCGCGGCAAAGCGGCAACTGTCACCGGCCGGCTCTAGCGCCGCCCGGCCCACCTTCGCCCCCAGCCACAGCCGGTCATCCGTCGCCGCCAGCGCCGTGACCTCGGCGGCCAGCGTCGCGTCGGGCATGAACACCTGCCACTCCCTCTCCGTCAGGCGAGTGACACCGCCGCCGGCCGTGGTCGCCCACAATTCGCCTGCGCCGCGGTAGAGTAGAGCGGTAAACGGCGCACGAAGCCGCGTCCACTCCGCCGGCCGCTGCCGCTCGTCGGTCAGCCCGGTGAAGCCGCGTCCGGTATAGAGGCCCAGCCCGCCGCCGGCGGTGCCCAGGACGATGCCACCGTCGGCGCGGGGCAGCAAGGTGTTGACACCGCTCCACCATTCGGGCGCGCGTGGCGGTGCGTAGAAACTGCGCCACGTCTGCCCGTCCCAAACGGCCGCACCGGCGTTCGTGCCAATCCACAGATGGCCGTCCGGCCCCATCTCCGTGGTATAGGTGTGGTACGAAAAGGGCAACGGCAGGTCAAGCGCCGCCGGCGCTGTCACGTCGTCGCCGAAGACGTAGACCGCCTCATGTCCGGCGACGTAGACGCGGCCGTCCGGGCCAAAGGCGATGGGATCGATCATCCCCACCCAGGGCCAACTATGCACAACGAGATCGGGCGCCTGGAAGCGGCCGACCGGCTCGCCCAGCCCCTCCGGCCCCAGATCGAAGACGGCGACCGCCGCCAGGTCGGACCGCGCCGGCGCCGGGGCGTCGAGTGGCAGCCTGTCCGCCCCTGGCACCAACGTCGTTACGCCGGCGGCCAGGCCCGTCAACCACAGACGCCCATCCGGGGCCACGCCCAGCCAGCGCGGCTCCAGCTTCAGCGCTTCGGCGGTGTGCCACGCCCACGTCTGGCCGTCGTAAATGCCCAACAGGGTGCGCGTGTCGTCGTAGACCACGGCCACAAGTTGGCCGGCAGCGGTAAAAGCTATCTGGACCACTTGCATCGTCGGCCCAGGCAGGGGCACGCTAGTCCAAGCCGTGCCATCGTAGAAGCGCAGCTGGTCGGCGCGTCCAGGAAGCTCGGCCACCCACAGTTCGCCAGTCGGCGCAACCGCCAGCGCGCTCACCGGCAGCCCGCTCTGCCCCGGCGCGGGCGGTTCGAGTGGCAACCAGTTCTGCCCGTCGAAACGAACCAGTCCAGTCGTCGTGCCCGCCCAGACGGTGTCGAAGGCCCAAACCAGCGCCCGGACATAGCCGAACGAAATCCCCCGCGCCAACGACTCGACCGACCAGCTTCCCTCATGCAACCGCTGCAAGCCGCCGGACGTGTAGAGCAAAACGTCGCCATCGGGCGCGGCCAAGATGCGCGTGACGCTATTGCCGGCCAGTTGCTCGGCGGCCACGTCGCGGTTGGGGTGCGCCACCCAACGCGCGCCGTCGAAGGTGACAATCTCGATCTCGCCCGCGCTGCCGCTCGTCGCCGTCCAGACGCGGCCGTCTTCAGCCACAGCGACGGCCGTCACATCGCCACTCGGCAGGCCGTCGTCGGTCGTAAAGACCGCCCACGCGCCGTCGTAGCGCAGCACGCCGTCGGGCGTCGCCAGCCAGACAGCGTCGTCGGTCGCCGCCAGACCGCGCACAGCCGTCGGCAACGGCAGCGTGGCGCGAGTGGCCGCTGCGTCGACGCGGAACACCTCTCGCCCGTTCGTGGCCCACAGCGCCCCACCGGGCGCGACGGCCAGATCGGTCGCCGCCGCGTCGCTGACAATCTGCCAGCGGTCGTCGTCGTAGCGGCCGATGCCGTAGGCCGTGGCTGCCCAGACCGTCTCGCCGTGGGCGACCACGTCGGTGACGGCATCGGCCGGCAGGCCATCGCGCTGGTCGAACGTCTGCCAGGTCGCGCCGTCGGTGCGGCTGACGCCGGTGGCGGTGGCGAACCACAGCGCGCCGTCCGTCTGCGCCGCCCCGTTTACCTGGGCGCTGGTCGGGGCGGCTGTGGGACAGGTGATGGTCTGCCAGCCATCGGGGCCATAGCGGGCCACACCGCGCAAGGGGGTATCGAAGGCGGCCCACAGCGTGCCGTCGGGGGCCACGGCCAGCGCCCGCGTGTCGGGGGTCGGCAGGCCGTCGGCCAGGCCGAACGACTGCCAGCGACCGTCGAAGCGAGCCACACCCATTGTCGAGGCCAGCCATAGCGCCCGTCCGTCGTGGGCCATGCCGGTCACAAGGTTGCTGGGCAGATCCGACGGCCCGGACAACACCGACCACTGCCCGCCGGCCAGCCACCGCACCGTGTCGCCCACGCCCGCCCAAAGCGCCCCGCTCTCATCGATGAGCAGTGCCCCGCTCCAGGCCCAATTAGCCGGTCGCGGCCCGGCGGCGATGATCTCGCTGTCGCCCGACAATGGATCGAACCGTTCGATGGTGCCGTCAGGGGCATAGGCCAGGTAGACTGCGCCGTCGGCGGCCACAGCCAGCCCCTTGATCTTGTCAAAGTTCGACTGTTCGGCGAGCGCCACGCCAGGGGGGAAGGCATCGACCGTCGCCCCGTCAACGCGCCCCAGCCCCAGATCCGTCGCCGCCCAGATGACGTCTCCCGGGCCGACGGCCAGCCGATAGATGAGGCTATCCGGCAGTCCGTCGGCCACCGTGAGCGTCGTCCACCGGTCGTTTTCCAACCACGACAGGCCGCCCGCTGTCGCCACCCACAACCGGTTGGCGCTGTCCACCGCCAGGGCGTAGGCCTCACCCTCGGGCAACGCAGCGAAGAGGCCGCGGCCATTATAGGCGCGCCACGTTTCGCCATCGTAGCGCGCCAGCCCGGCCGATGTGGCCACCCACACGCTGCCCGTGCGATCCACGACCACGTCGGCGACCGCATTATCCGGCAGGCCGTCGGCGGTGGTGAAGGTCCGCCAGGCCGCGCCGTCGTAGCGACTCAGCCCGCCGTGGGTCGCGGCCCAGATGGCCCCGTCCGCGCCAATCGCCACGCTGGTGACGCGATTGCCGGCCAGCCCATGCTCGGCGGCGAAGCGCACCGCTGCGCCCGTGCCGTCCCAGACGACAAGGCCGCCCTCCGTGGCCGCCCAGACCAGGCCATTGCTCAGGGCCAGGTCATTGACCGGCGCGGTGTGGGTGTAGCTGGTCCATTGCAACCGGGTGGCGACGGGCGTGGGCAAGCTGTTGATGCGCACGGGCGCGACGACGGTCGGGCCGCGGCCAAACAGGGACAGCTCTCCCAACAGACGCGAGGCCAGCGCGCACGCCGCCACGGCCATCAGCAGCCCGCCCACCAGCAGCAGCACAGCCACCGGCCGAGAGAAACCAAGTCGCCTCATACCTGGAATTGTAGGGGCACAGCCGCGGCCCGGCGAACTGGCGTCGCCCCGCTTTACCACCCGCTCATCCGCCTACAGTGGTAATGATACCTACCGCCAAGGACGCCAAGAGAGGCTCTCCTGGCGCTCTTGGCGTCCTTGGCGCGCGCTCTTATTGCCTTTGCAGTGGCCTTTGTTCGCCCCCGCTCCGTGCTACAATTTCCATACTAAACGGATCGATCCGTGAACTCTGTTGTTGCCTTTCCGGAGAGCTATGACCGACCAGGAACGCGAAATCTGGACCTTCCTCGACCGCCATTTGCGCAGCATCTTCAGCCACGACTCGGCCACCTATCGGGCCACGACCGGCGAAGACCTGTCGCTCTACGAGTGGTTCGTCACGCCCCACCGTCAGGACGGGCTTGACTTCCACTTCTTCATGATCGACCACAGTTGGGCCGGCAAAAATCTCGACTTCCGCTACGACTTGCTGGAGCCGCGGCTGCAACTCTATGGCGACACGGCCATCGTCAGTTACACCTTCATGCTAAGCGTGGCCGGGGCGGACGGCATTGGCCATCGGACCCACAATGAGAGCCGCGTGCTGGTGCGGCGCGACGGACAGTGGCAGGTCGTCCACGTCCACAAATCGCCGGCCTGGAAAGCGCCGCGAGAAGAGGGGTAATCGATTTCATGGTGTTGAGTGCCGCGGCCGAGCTGGCCGGCCACGCCTCGACGCCAACACACGACATCCGATCACATTGCGGCACAAGGACCGCTGGCCCTACACTCCATAAAGACAAAGGGCCGGTCGGCCGGGCGTCGGTAAGATGACTTACCCCTCCCAGCCGGCCGGCCCGCTCCTCTTGTGGCAGTACCCTGCCGCTTCGCCTGCTTACGCCTTCGGAATGATCAGCCACATCAGCAGGTAGATCAAGATACCCGGCACGCCGCCGGGAACCATCATCAGCAGGAACGCCAGCCGGAACCAGTTCGGGCTGATGCCAAAGAACGCGCCCAGGCCACCGCAGACACCGGCAAACATGCCGTTTTGGCGGCGAAGTTGTTTCGTTTCACTCATCTCTTTCATCGTCTTACTACTCCTCGCAAGACCCGTGGTCTCGCGCTAATGCTTGTTACCTCTCAAGATACAGTACGCAGGGGGGCGGCGACAGTTGCGCCACAAGAGCGCGATTCTCCGGAATCGCGCTACACACCCCGCAGATGTTCCATCAACATCGTCATGAAGCGCAAGTTGTGGACCGTTGCCAACCGGAAGTAGAGGTTGTCGTTGAGCTTGAACAGGTGGTGCAGGTAGCCCAGCGAGTAGCGGCGGCAAGTGGGGCAGTCGCAGAACGGCGAAACCGCCTCCCCCGCCTTCACATGCTTGTCGTCGCCGGGATAGATGTAGCCGAACCAGTCCGCCCCGACCAGCGG
Organism: uncultured Ardenticatenia bacterium; assembly: GCA_937858165.1. Taxonomy (GTDB): domain Bacteria; phylum Chloroflexota; class Anaerolineae; order Promineifilales; family Promineifilaceae; genus Promineifilum. Next base: position 76 of record CALLZA010000133.1, on the reverse strand, counting down.
CGCGGCCGCCGGGTCGCGGCGGAAGGTGAAGAGGCGGCCGTGGCGGGCGTCGCGGGTGGGCATGGTGCTGTCGAAT
>CALLZA010000132.1 GCA_937858165.1 uncultured Ardenticatenia bacterium | reverse complement strand
TTAAGTGTGAGAGGTGCAATGTATGAGGTATTGTTTTTTTGTTCAAGCAGAAGACTGCATACGAGATCTAGGACGGTCTCGTGGGCTCGGAGATGTGTATAAGAGACAGATACGGTGCAGGAGAACTGCCATGGACGCATTGGCCGTCGTTCGCAAGCGCTTCACTGTCACTGAGTTGGGGGCCACCCAGAGCCGGAAGACGTTGTGTTAACGCCGCAGAGAGCATCTGGTCGGCGTGGATAACACAAAGGTATCGGGCTTTAGGTACTTTAGACGACGAGACAATCACCCGGTTCTGGATTGCAACCATCCGGAGACGGCCGCCCAACGAGCACTGGTCCTCAACTGGCAAGAGAGCCTACTCCTATGAACCCCAACGCCATCCGCCCCATCGCCATCTGTGTCTTCCGGCATGACGGCCGCATTCTGGCCGCCGAGGGGCATGAGCCGCTCACGCAGCAACGGTTCTACCGGCCGCTGGGTGGGGCGATTGAGTTTGGCGAGCGCAGTGCCGACACACTGGTTCGCGAATTGCAGGAAGAGTTGGGCGCGACCGTCACCGACTTGCACTACCTGGGCGCGCTGGAGAACGTCTTCACCTACAACGGCCAGACGGGGCACGAGATCGTTCTGGTTTACGACGGCGCGTTCGCCGACCCTACCTTCTATGAGCGGTCACAGATCGATGGGGTTGAGGACAGCGGCGTGCGCTTCCGTGCCGTGTGGCTTGTTCTGGCCGACTGCCGCCGCCCCGCCGCCCCGCCCGTCTACCCGACCGGGCTGCTAGAGCTATTGGAAAAATCTGACGCCGAGACGCAAAGAACGCCAAGCTCAGAAGCCTGAGCTTGGCGTTCTTTGCGTCTTGCGTGAGCGCTTGTCTTACGCCGCGGCCTTTTCGCTCTGGGTGCTGCCGTTGGCCGAGCGCTGCTTGTACTCGCTGACCAGATCGCGCTTCAACACCTTCAGCGCCGCCGTCTTGGGCAACTGCTCGCGGAACTCGATGATGCGCGGATACTTATAGGCCGCCAACTCGCCCTTGCTCCATTCGATGATCTCTTTCTCGGTCACGTTGGGGTGGTCCGGCCGTTTGACGATCCAGGCCATGACCGTCTCGCCGCGCTTGGCGTCGGGTACGCCGGCCACGGTCACTTCCAGCACCGCCGGGTGGCGGGCCAGCACCTCTTCCACCTCGCGCGGGTAGACGTTGTAGCCGCCGCAGATGATCAGGTCCTTTTTGCGGTCTTCGATGTAGAAGTACCCCTTCTCATCCATGCGGGCGATGTCGCCGGTGTAGAGCCAGCCGTCGCGCAGGCTGGTGGCCGTCTCGTTGGGCATGTTCCAGTAGCCCTGCATGATTGTCGGCCCGCGCATGATCAACTCGCCGATCGCCCCGATGGGCAACTCCTTCTCCCCTTCGATGGGGTCAACGATCTTCACCTCGACGCCCGGCAGCGGCAGGCCAATGGAGCCGGGTGGGTTCAGGCCGTTGATCGGGTTGGCGTGGGTGGCAACGTGGGACTCGGTCAGGCCATACCCTTCAACCAGCTTGCCGCCGGTCAACTTCTCGAACTTCTGCTTCGTCTCCATGAGCAGCGGGGCCGAACCGGAGATGCAGGCGCGGATCGACTTGACGTCATACTTGCCCTCGGCCACGTCGGGGTTGTTATTGATCCCCACGTACATCGCCGGCACGCCGGGGAAGTAGGCCGGCTTGTACTTGTTGATGTTGCCCAGCACGTCGGGCAAGTCGCGCGGGTTAGGGACAATGACGATGCGGCCGCCGACGGCCAGGGTGAAGATGACCGCCGTGACCATGCCGTAGGAGTGAAAGAACGGGATCGCTCCCAGCAGCGAATCCTGGCCGTAGTTCCAGTCGGTAATCCATTTGGAGACCATCAGCACGTTGGCTACCAGATTGCGATGCAGACCAATGGCTCCTTTCGACAGGCCGGTCGTGCCGCCGGTGTACTGGAGCAGGGCGATGTCGTCACCGGTAACGGTGACGCTGGGCTTGGGGCTGCGCCGGCCCAGGGCGATGAACTCCTTCAGCGTCAGATCGCCCGCGGCCACGTCCACGCGGTCGCCGGCTTTCTTCTCTTTCAGCAGGCCATAGAGGACGCTCTTGATGCCGGGCAGGTAGTCCTTGATGTAGGTGACGATGATGCGCTTGACCTTCGTCTCGCCGCTCTTCTGCACCTTTTTCAGCAGGGGGTAGTAGCGGCTGAGGACGAAGACCGTCTCCGCGCCGCAGTCCTTCAGTTGGTGCTGAAGCTCGCGCTCCGTGTAGAGGGGGTTCGTGGCGATGACGATGCCGCCGGCTTTGAGGATGCCGTAGTAGATGACGACGAACTGCGGCAGGTTAGGCATGTAGAGCACAGCCCGGTCGCCCTTCTTAAAGCCGTTGGCGGCCAGCGCGGCGGCCACAGCGTCAGCCGCATCGTTGAGTTCTCGATAGCTGATCTCGCCGCCCTGAAAGACCATTGCCGGGTTGGTGGGAATACGCCGGGCGCCCTCTTCCAGAAAGTGCTGCACGGGGTGTGTCGGCACCTCGATTGTGGCTGGAACGCCCTTGTCATACTGCTTGACCCAGGGTTTGTCGGAGTAACGCAGGCTCATGGAATTGATTCTCCTTCTCTCAACTTGTCATCGTTGCCGCCCGGCTACCCGTCCGTGCGGGCGCAAAGCCGAGTCCGGCGTGCTGTCGTTGTTAACCGCGACGGCGCGCCGCGGGCGAGCAAGGCCGCCCCACCGACCGACGCGACAAGCAAGACCGCACCGGGAGATACGGCTCGCTATCCTATAATGATACTGCGCTTGTGTGTCATGGCCTAGTTGCGTTTGATACCTGTTTCACATGATGTTTGTCATGTCCTGCCGGCTGTCGTGTGGGTTGGCTACCCGCCTCTTCGGCCGCGGAGCCGTGGCGGGCGAGTAAGCAACCCGCCCTACGCGCGCCGGTGCGCGGGTAAGCAACCCGCGCTACACTTGGCGGCATGGAACCAACACCCCCCATCGTCGCTTTCCAGGGCGAGCACGGCGCATACTCCGAGCAGGCCGCCCGGCAGCAGTTCGGGCCGGACGCGCGCCCGCTGCCCTGTCGCACCTTTGCCGCCATCACCGACGCGCTGCAAGCGGGACGCGCCCACTATGGTATGTTGCCGGTGGAGAACTCGCTGGCTGGTACAGTCGTCCCCGCCTATGACCTGCTGGTGGATTACGACCTGCACGTTCAGGCCGAAGTCATCCTGCGCGTGGAGCACTGCCTGATGGCCCCGCCGGGCGTGGCGTTGGCCGACGTGCGCCGCGTCCGCTCCCATCCGCAGGCGCTCATGCAGTGCGAGACGGCGCTGCGGCGGCTGGGGCTGGAGCCGGTGGAGTATTACGACACCGCCGGCGCGGCCCGCGACCTGGCCGCCGACCCCCAGCCGGGCACGGCGGCCATCGCCAGCGCCCTGGCGGCCACAACCTATGGGCTGGACATCCTGGTCAGCCATCTGGAAGACGAGGACTTCAACTACACGCGCTTCTTCGTCCTGGGCACGTCCTACCCGGCGCGCCAAGACCCTAGCAAGACGTCGATCATCCTGACCACGCGCCACGTGCCCGGCGCGCTCTACGCCGCGCTGGGCGAGCTGGCGGCGCGGGGCATCAACATGACCAAGATCGAGTCGCGGCCGCGGCGCAATCGGCCGTGGCACTACCTCTTCTACGTCGACTTCGAAGGGCACGAAGAGGACGAGGACGTAAAGGGCGCGCTGCTGGGTATTCTGAAGCATGCCTCGTTCCTGAAGGTGTTGGGGTCGTATCCGGCAGCGAAGATAGTGTGATCTATTCCCGCCGATGGTTGTTGTATAATGAACGGACAGAGAGGTCTAGTGAGCGATGCCTCAGATCAGCTACTTCTTCGGGATTGCAATCTATATGTATTATGCTGACCATGCGCCGCCGCACTTTCATGCGGAGTATGGTGAGGATGAAGCTGTCTATCGGATCGACACGTTGGAGCTTCTGCGTGGCAAATTGCCGCGGCGAGCTCATGGCCTTGTACTAGAATGGGCGTCGTTACGTCGTGAAGAACTGTGGACTAATTGGCAAAGGGCTCGGGCCGGTGTGAAATTAACGGTGATTCTGCCTTTAGACTGAACAGGAACATGATCCATGGAACAGCTTAAAAGACTCATTCGTGTGCGTCGCGTCGAAATTGTAGAAGGGCTGACAGTCCAGGTTGAGTTTGAAGACAGCACCGTTAGGCTATTAGACCTTGCGCCATTGATGCGCGGGGCCATTTTCGACGAACTTCTCCAGAATCCCGAGCTATTCAACCAGGTAACAGTTGAACATGGCACGATCGCTTGGCCTAACGGTGCTGATATTGATCCCGATGTTCTCTACTATGGCCTGACCCCAGCTTCGGTGGGAGAAGCCGATCTGACTCATTAGCTGGTTACACAGCATGCATGTAATGATGCGCCGTAAAGGCGGTCACATCCAATGCGACCGCCCTTTCGGTATAACTTGCAGCGGGTTGTAAATCCTTAGCGCGTCGCCAACGGCAAGTAGAGCCGGAACGCCCCACCCACTTCATACTCCACCGCCCCAATGTCGCACACCCCCACCCGCGCCCGGCCGCGCTGGTCGTGGGCGGTGCAACGCGCCGCGTCGGCGGCGTTGATCAGCGGGCTGCCGGCGAGGGGCAACAGGGTGTGCATCTCCGGCGCGCCGCCGTTGAACATCAACGGCCCCAGCCGCAGATCGCCGCTGTAGTTCTCCCGGTCACTGGCCGCGGCCAGCGCCGGGCACGTGCCGCGGCTGATGTTGTGGCCCAGCGAGTCGAACAGCCCGCCGCCGCAGTTGTTGGCGCTGCCCAGGATGACGCTGTTGACCATCTGAATGACGCCGGGATTCTCGGCCGACATGGGCGACTCCTCATAGAGCGCGTCACCGGCCACCGCGGCGGTGTTGTCGGCGATGGTGACGTTGGTCAGCACGGCGTAGCGGCCGTAGTGATAGAGGCCGCCGCCGAAGTTGCCGGCCGTGTTCTCGGCCAGCGTCGCGTTGGTCAGTGTCAGGTTGCCGTCGGCGTTCTGGTAGATGCCGCCGCCGTTGGCCGCGGGCGCGTTGGCGCTATTGCCGCTGATGGTGGCGTCGTCGATGAACAGCGTGCCGCCGCCGTGGTAGATACCGCCGCCGTGGCTCCCCGTGGCTACGTTGCCGGCGACGTTGACCCCATTCATCTCGACGGCGCTGCCATAGCTGTTGACGCCGCCCCCTTCGTAGGCCGTATTGTTGCGCACCGTCGTCTGGGTCAGCGACACCACGCCGTTCAGATTCCACAGGCCGCCGCCACTGCCGGTGACGCGGTTGCCCTCAATCACGCTATGGGTGATAGCCACCGCGCCGCTACTCTCCAACCCGCCGCCGTGATTGGCCTGGTTATCCACCAGGCGCGAATTGACGACGATGGCCGACGCGCCGCTGTCGACGAACAGGCCCCCGCCGTCGGCCGCCTCGTTGCCCTGCACCAGGCTGTCGTGCAGCCGGACCTCGCCCGGCGCCAGGGCGGCGATGGCCTCGCCGCGGCCGAAGGTGCCGAGCGCCTCATTGTCGATGACCGTTGCCCCGACAGTGCCCACGTCCCACACGCCGTTGTCGATCTCCCCC
>CALLZA010000131.1 GCA_937858165.1 uncultured Ardenticatenia bacterium | reverse complement strand
TGTGTGTATAGTGCGTTTGTTTGTTTTTCAAGGAGAAGACGGCATACGAGATCTAGTAGGGTCGCGTGGGCTCGGAGATGTGTATAAGAGTCAGGGCGTAGTGGGTGGGCAACCGGTTGAAGTAGCTGAAGGGCGCGGCCGTCACAGCGGCCTTCTCGCCAGCGGTGATAGGGTAGATGAGGGGGCGCTCGTTGCTGAAGATCGCCCCCAGTGGGTCGGCCCAGAAGGGAACCTGCCAGCGCAGGAGGGGCAGGAAGGGGGCGATCATGGCCGCGTTGACGCCGGTGGAGTCGGGCAGGTCGGGGGTGATGAACTGGCGGAAGCGCACCTCACCCAGGTGCTCACGCATGGGGAAGGCCAGCCCGTTGAGGGCCACGGCCAGCCGGAAGCTCTGGAAGGCGTTGTAGAGCTGCTCGTAGATGAGGCAGGCGGCGTAGCGGATGCTGGCCGTGCCCATGGTGGCAATGGCCCCGGCCACACCGTCGGCCAGCGCCGCGGCGGCCATGACGGCGGCGACGACGAGCGCGGCCAGGATGAGGAAGATGGACAGAATGCCGAAGTCGCCGGCCGAATCGACGGCGTCCTCGATCAGATCGCCCGCCTCCTCCAGATTGTCGACCGTCTTCTCCCACACTTCGCGCAGCTCGGCCGTCAGCGAATAGGCCACCGGCGGCGGCAGCGTGCCCGTGTCGGTGGTGCTCTTGAACCAGCGGTACCAGGTGCGATAGGTGTCGTTGACGTCTTCGGCGGTAATGGTCGCGCCGTAGTCCGGCCCCGGCGCGGCGTCCTCCTGATAGAGGCTGTTGATCGTGTCGGCGATGAGCGCGGCCAGGTCGTCGGGCAGGTTGGTAAAGAGGTCGGGCTCATCGTCGTCGATGGTGCCGCTGAAGTTGAAGTTGTAAAGGGCGTGGAGCTTGGAATAGTTCCAATCGACGCCGGTGGCGCCCAGCAGGTTGAAGACGTCCTGGTAGTTCTCGCCCGTCTTGTGGCGCTGGGCCTGGGCGCGATAGGGGCCGCCGGAGAAGAGGTTGACGTAGGGGTGGCCGACGGTGTCGGCGGCGACGTGGGTCAGATAGCCCAGGGCGTAGAGGTGGAGCGGCGAGTTCATGTCGCGCGTCTGCTCCAGCAGAGCGGTGGCGTACTGAGCCGTCTTGCGATAGTGCAGGGCATCGAACCACCACCACTTTTCGCCGGCCGCCACGCCGTCGCGGTAGGGGTGGGAGACGAGATCGAAGAGGTTGAACTCGGAGACGAACCGCTTCACCATCTCGGTCAGCGTGCCCAGAAAGCCGTCGAGTAACCGGTTGAGGTCGTCGAAGGTCTGCTGGATTTCGCTGAGCAGGGCCGAGTCTTCGATGATCTCGTTGGCCGCCTCGTCGAAGGCAGCCAGCGCGTCGAGCACCGGCTGGGGCACGGCGTCGAGCAGGGTGCGCTTGAAGTTCTCGATGAAGTCGTAGACGTCGTAGTAGGTCTCGGCGATCTTGCCGATGGTCGGGTTCAGGTCTTTCAGGTTGAAGAACAGGAAGTCCGGCCCCTGGCAGCCGAGGAAGAGGTAGGGCAGATTCCCCGGCTTGGCCAACAGGGCCTGCAACGCGGCGTACTCGGTAGGCGAAAGGGCGTTGCCCAGGCCGCTGTTGGTCTGGATGCGCCCCTTCAGGCGATTGACGATCATGTGATGCAGGGCCGGTCCGGGCATCGTGTACCTCCTTACCAGAAGCCCCGCCGCGCGCCGGGCTTTTTTTTGGGGCCGCCTCCCCCGCCCCGACGGGCGGGGTCACGTTCTTAATTTCCACCAGGACGGGGGGGTCCGTGCCCGCGAAGAGGCCTATATCCAGGCGACCCGACTCCCGCCCGGCGGGGGCATAGGTCAGTTCCCGGCGCAGCCGGAGGTAACCGGCCAGGGCCGGGATGAGGCCGGCGGCGATGCCCTCGGCGAGAACGGCGTTGGGGCGGCCGGTATGGACGCCGATCCAGCCCTGGCCCATATCGACTCGCTCCAGGGTCCAGGCCAGACGGCGACGCGGGTCGTCGCTGTGACTGAGTTGCACCGGGGCGCCAGGCTCCCAGCAGCCGGTCATGCGCCCCGTGTTGGGGACATGGGCGGTGACGAGGGTGCCGTCCGCCAACTCCACGTCGGCGAGGAAGCGCTGGTAACGGCGCAGGATGCGCCCATCAACCAGGGGTGGTAACCGCACGGGGGTCGGGATCGAGGGGGGTTGGATGGGGCTAGCGCTCAGCGGGTCGAGAAACCGCTCAGGGACTGGCAGGGCACGAATTCGCTGGCGACGGCGGTGACCTGGGCCTGGGGCGAACGCGCCGTGACCCGCGCCGACCGACTGCTGGAGCGCGCGCGCTTGCTCCAGACCGGAAAGCGCGACCTCGTCGATGCCTTCATCGCACGCCACCCCAGCCTGAGCTGGGTCAGCCCTGTCTCTTATACACATCTGACGCTGCCGACGAGCGATCTAGTGTAGATCTCGGTGGTCGCCGTATCATTAAAAAAAAAAACGACACAAATCCGCGTCTGTGCCGCATACTGACACAACTCCAGAGACAAGCGTCATCGAACTGAAGTGCATGCGAAGTGTGACCAAACTAAAGACGAGCAAAAAAGCATGTAACGTAGAGTAGACAATC
>CALLZA010000130.1 GCA_937858165.1 uncultured Ardenticatenia bacterium | reverse complement strand
CTGGGGCGAGAGCGGGCTGGTGAGCGGGGGGTGCGCGGCGGTGTTCGGCGGGGTGGGCGTTGGCCTGGGCGGCTGGCGGGAGCGGATCGCGCCGGGGGCGTGCAAGCGCACCATCGGCGAAAGTGACGTGCGGGCGCTGTGGGACCACGACGCCAAGTACGTGCTGGGTCGCAACCGGGCGGGGACGCTGGCGCTGGAAGAGGACGCGCGGGGGCTGCGGATTCAGGCGCAGCCGCCGGCGACGCAGTGGGCCAGCGACCTGATGACGATGATGAAGCGCGGCGACGTGAACCAGATGTCGTTCGGGTTCTACGTGCGCCAGGATGAGTGGATTGAGGAGCCGGACTTTGGGCTGGTGAGAGTGCTGCGGGACGTGGATTTGTTCGATGTCAGCATCGTGACCTATCCCGCCTACGCCGCCACCAGCGCGGAGGCGCGGGCGAGAGCAAGTGAACAACGGCCGGGGCCGGCCGATAACCAAGACGCAGAGCGGGCGCGCGCGCGGGCGCGGCGGGCAGCGCGGCAACGAGAGATTGAGATTCTGAACGAGGTGATGTGATGAAGACAGTAAAGGAGCTGCGTCAAGAGCGCGCCGAGAAGATCGCCGGGATGACCCGCCTGAACGTGGCGGCCGAGGGCGAAGAGCGCGACCTGACGGAAGCGGAGAAGGTGGAGTACGACGGCCTGAAGACGGCCGCCGCGCTGCTGGCCGAGCGGATCGCCCGGCTGGAAGAGGCGCAGGAATTGGAAGAGGACGTGACGCGCAGCCAGGGCACGAAGGCCCAGGGCGAGAAGCGCGGCAAGGCGCCGGCGTACAACAAGATGCCGCTGGGCGACAGCGAGACGCGGGCGTTCGCGCACTGGATTAAGACCGGCGACGACGGCGGCATCAAGGAGCTGCGCGCGTCGAACGCGACCGACATGAACATCGGCACGAACGTGGACGGGCAGTACCTGGTGCCGACGGGGCATTACAACCAGGTGATCGCCCGGCGCGACGAGGCCATGCTGGCCAACCAGATCGGCGTGATGAACATCCCCGGCCAGGGCACCACGGTCAACGTGCCGGTGGACAACGAGGCCGACGGCGAATTCGTGGCGACGAACGAAGCCAGCGAGTTCGACCTGGACGCGCCGGCGACGGCGCAGGTGGCCATGACGCTCGTCAAGTACACCAAGCAGATCAAGATTAGCTACGAACTGTTGGAGGACGAAGACGCCAAGCTGTTGACCTTCCTGAGCGACTTTGTGGGGCGCGGCATGGCCAAGACCCACAACAGCCTGCTGCTGACCGAGGCCCGCGCCGGTGGCACCGCGGCGCTGACGCTGGACAGCGCCTCGACCATCGGCGACGGCGAACCGGTCGAGCTGCTGTACAAGCAGCCGGCCGAGTACCTGGACGGGTCGGTGTGGGTGATGGCCCGCGCGACCGAAGGGGCGATTCGCGGCAACCAGGGCGATCCGTTCCTGTACAACCCGAATCCGAGCGGCAGTGACCGCGGGCGCCCGGAGATTCTGGGCTATCCGGTCTACAACTCGGCGTCGGCTTCGGCCATCGCCGCCAGCGCCAAGAGCGTGATTTTCGGCAACTTCCGCTACATGGGTATGCGCGAAGCGCCGGGGATCACCTTCCTGCGCGACCCGTATTCGCTGGCCTATCTGGGCCAGGTGCGCCTCTTGTATTACTTCCGTACGGTTTACAAGACCCTGCAAGCGGAAGCCATCCAGTACGCGACGCACCCGACTGCCTAGCCTAGTAGTGGTAGTGGTCTGACCAGTTGCCGGGGCGGGGGCGGCCCTGCCCCGGCGATGGGGTGATGATGACGAAGATCGTGGTGTTCACGCCGACGTGGCTGAATGAGGCAGGCGAACCGGTGATTCGGCCGGAGTGCCGTGCGTCGGTTGAAACGCAGCAGTTCGACGGCGAACTGGAGTGGGAGATCGGGACCTATAACCCGTGGCCGGGGCGACAGATGCGGAACGTGGTGGCGCAGTACCAGCGCGGGCGGGCGTCGTTTCTGGCGGGGGATGGGGATGCGTGGCTGACGTTCGAGCACGACATGGCGCTGCCGGACGCGGACGCGGTGGGGCGGCTGTGGGCGACGATGCAGCGGACGGGGGCGGGGGTGGTGTACGGGGTCTACATGCTGCGGCATGGGGCGTGGGTGCTGAATGCGTGGGAGTACATCGGTGATCACGCGATGGGGGAAAGTCTGACGCTGTATCCGGCGAAGCTGGCCAGGGCGCAGGCGCAGGGCGTGGCGCGGGTGGCGGGGGTGGGCTGGGGCTGCACGCTGATTCGGCGGGACGTGGTGGAGCGGTTTCCGGTGAGGGAGGGGGACGGGGCGGGCGATCTGCCGTTTGCGCTGGACTGTCTGCTCTGTCTCTTATACACATCTCCGAGCCCACGAGACCGTACTAGATCTCGTATGCCGTCTTCTGCTTGGAAAAAAAAAAAGACACACAAACACAAAAAAAAAAAAGTATAAATACTCAACACAATCAGAACGCAACAGCTCTTACAACTCATCTCTGCTGATTACCAACATACGATCGACTAACGCGTCCCCCAAGTCCGATCGATCACTCCTGCACAACCAACACTCGCGCACAATCTACCATACACACACACACTACA
>CALLZA010000129.1 GCA_937858165.1 uncultured Ardenticatenia bacterium | reverse complement strand
TCACCGCGATCCGTCCCCTAAGCGCCATCTTCACAACCGTTCTCTCTGTCATGATTCTGCTGGGGTAACATGGCAGACCCTCGACCTACTTCTGATCACCTCTCGTCGCATGAGACGTGTCACTGCTACGGAGTCACACACACCCCGCCACTGATGTTTTTAAGAGACAGATTTTTTTTTTTTTTAATGACACGGCGACCGCCGAGATCTACACTAGATCGCTCGTCGGCAGCGTCAGATGTGTATAAGAGACAGCGAGGTAGCCGATGTTACCGGTGTCAGACGCCAGAGCGGCGGCGCAACCGGCTATGGCCTTCATGTCTTCCATGCGGCCCATGACGTTGCCCAGGTTCGCCGGCGCTTCGCCCGTTTTGGCGTCGTCACCGGAGACGTTGATGAAGGTGACTTCGGGGTACTTCTGGGCCACGCCCAGCGTGTCTTCCTCGAACTCGTCGGAGGTGGTCAGGATGAGCGTCGCGCCCTCGGCCACCATGTCGTCAACCACACCTTCGAGCGTCGCTTCCGGCTTGTCGGCCGAGTTGAGCGACTCGAAGATGATCGCTTCGGAGCCGGGCATGTTGTCCATGACGAACTGCGCGCCCTCGGCGTGGGCCTGGCTCCAACCGTGGTCGTTGCGCGGGCCAACGAGGATAACGCCGAAGGTCAGCGGCGCGGCTTCGGCCGCCGGTTCCTCGGCTTCTTCGGCCGGGGCCGCCGCTTCGCCGAAGACGCTGATCGTCCCGGCGGCGATGCCGGCCGCGGCCTCATCGGCCGCCGCTTTGGCCGCTTCGGGGATGGCGTAGTCGGCGTTGTAGTCCATCACCAGGCCGCCGTTCTCCAGCGTCAGGGCGAACGACTCGCCGCCCAGCGTGCCGGCCTTCACCTGCTCGATAATCGTGTTCACCACGCCCGTCCAGTCATAGACCTGGTTGGCGACGACGACATCCGGGGCCAGCGACGTCTGGCTCGACTGCGTACCGAACCACGGCACGCCGTTCTCGTTGGCCACGCCGATGGCGCCAACGACCATCTGGGCCGTGCCGCTCAGCGCGTCGGCGCCCGCGCCGACCAGGGTGTTAGCCGCCTCGGTCGCCAGGGCTACGTCGCTGAAGGAGCCGATGTAGTTGACGTTGACGGTGATGTCGGGCTTGGCCGCCTTGGCTCCGGCCACGAAACCGTCCACGTACAGCTTGGCATCGCCCGTCTCGATCGGGCCGACGACACCCAGCGTGTTGCTCTCGGACAGATTGGCCGCCAGCACACCGTTGACGTAGCCACCCTCTTCGGAGCGCGCCTCATAGGCGTAGATGTTGGCGATACCGAAGGTATCGACCGTCGTGCCCCAGGCGAAGCTCGTGTCCGGGAAGTCCGGAGCGATCTCCTGCAGGGAGCTGCCATACTGCGAGCCGTGGCCGATGACCAGGTTGTAGCCTTGGCTGGCGTAGTCGCGCAAGGCGGCAGCGGCGTCTTCGACCACGAACATGTTCTCTGAATAGACGAACTCGAAGTTCTCCGCGCCCATCTCGCCCTCAATGGCGGTCAGCGCGTCGAATATGCTCTGGCTAAAGGCCAGGTCGTTGATGCCGCTGGGCATGACCACAGCGACACGGAACGGCCCGGTGGCCTCCTCGGCAGGGGCCTCTTCCTCAGCCGGAGCTTCTTCCTCAACCGCGCCCTCTTCCGTGGCCGCGGGCTGCTCTTCGACGGTCGTTTCTGTCTGCGCGCCGCCACCACAGGCGGCGATGGTCATGGCCAGGATCAGCAATAGAGCCAGCCATCCAAAGCGTTTCATGTTCTTCCTCTCCTTTTCAATGTAGGTTCGCATGGAAATACTCTACTTTGACGCACCGTTGCGTCGTATGAGACCGGTTATGGCCGCGGCCGGCAACCGGTCGGGTGGATAGTCCAAACCATCTGTGGAGTGACATCACCTCCTCTATGATTCGCGTTCGTAGGCCACGCCAAGCGCCGATGGCTTGCGCACGCGCCCGGCTGAGAACATCAACACCAGAATCGTCAGCACGTAGGGCAGCATGATCAGCAGTTCTGAGGCATCGAACGGGATAGGAATGTTGAGCGCCTGAATCCACAACTGGAGCGCGTTGACCATACTGAACAGCAGTGCGCCGAATAGTACGCCATACGGCCGCCAGCCGCCGAAGTAGACCAACGCCACGGCGATGAAGCCGATGCCGCTGGTCAGGTTCTGCTGGAAGACGTTGAGCAGGGCGATGGACAGCGACGCCCCGGCCACCCCGGCCAGCATGCCACCCAGTGTGACCGTCATATAGCGCGTCCGCTTGACGCTGACGCCCAGCGCGTCGGCCGCCGCCGGGTTCTCGCCCACAGCCCGTATCTTCAGCCCGAACGTCGTTCGGTAGAGGACGTACCAGGCGATGGGCACGAGCAGATAGGCCAGGTAGGTCATCACGCTCTGCTGGAAGAAGACGGGGCCGAGGATGGGTAAGTCGCTCAGGAAGGGAATGTTCACCGGCCCGAAGCCGCTGACCGTCTCGACCGTGCCCAGCATCTTCTGGAACAGCAGTTCGCTCATGCCCAGCCCGAACAGATAGAGGCCAATGCCGCTGATGCCCTGCTCGGCCTGAAACGTTACGCTGATGACGGCCATGGCCAAGCCCATCAGGCCGCCGACGACGATCGCCGCCAGCAGACCCAGCCACAGGTTGTCGGTGGTCAGGGTGATATAGAAGGCGGCAAACGCGCCCATCAGCATGATACCTTCGACGCCCAGGTTGTATACACCGCTGCGCTGGCCGAACATCTCGCCGATGGAGGCGAACAGATAGGGCGTCGCCAGGCGGATGCCGGAGGTTAGAATACCGATGAGCACCACTTCGGTGAAGAGTTGGCTAATCACTGGATACCTCCTGCCCCGCGGCGCGGGCCATCGGTTTCATCGACGGGCCGGCATCGGCCACAGTAGCCGGCGGCGTAGGTTTTGCCCCCCCGCCATCCAAGGGTGGGCCAACGGGCGGGGCCAAGGACGACCGCTCACCTGCTCCCCCGCCCCCCTGCTCCTGTCTCTTATACACATCCCCGAGCCCACGAGACCGTACTAGATCTCGGATGCCCTCTTCTGCTTGAAAAAAAAATATCCGTCTGCTTCACCAATCTGAGCACTTGTCAGTGCCACACCTCACAATTACAACTATCTATGCAGCATAG
>CALLZA010000128.1 GCA_937858165.1 uncultured Ardenticatenia bacterium | reverse complement strand
ACGTAGGGTTTCTCGCATCGGCCCCCAGCTTGGGTGCGGCCGGCCCGTTGCCCTGCCCCTGCGCGGGGTGCGCGGTCGGTTGCGGGGTGTGGGTAGGATTACTCATGCTGTCAACTGGTCTGACCAGTGACAAAAGTTGGGGGTTAGCGGCCAGCAGGGCAAGGGCGGCGGCGATGTCAACGTCGCCCGATTGCCCCGGCGCGGCCTGAGCTTCCTGGATATCTGGCACGCCGTTGCCGTTCAAGTCCAGAAGCTGCGGCGCTTGCCCGGTCAACGCGGCGATCTGATTCTCGCTCAAATTCATCTGCCGGCCGATGATGGGCGGCAACTGCTGCCACGTCATCTGACGAATGACGGCCCGCATCTGAGGCGACGCCAGCACCTCGATCTTGGCGTTGTGCTTGACGCGCTCAAAGCCCTCGTCCAGTTCGGCCACGTCATCGGCGCGGGCCGCGTTCGGGTCAAGGCGCATGACCACATAGAACAGGCCGCCGACAATCAGGCCGGCAACGGGGAGGCCATACGTCACCCACGAGCCGACGAAAGTGGGAATCTCGCCGCCGTGCTTCATGCTGAAAGAGCTAATCAGGTTGACGGCCGCGAACACGAACCACGCCGCCTCTACCATCATGGCGACGGGCTTTTGCTTAGCGCGTAGGGAGTGGGTCGCGTACATGACCGCGATCAAGACGGCGAACACTTCCACGAGGGCCACGCCAATCAGGGCCAGAATTGCCACCAAGTCGCCGCCGGCGGGGTTCAAGTTTGCCCACGCCATCGTGATACTGACCGCATGGCCGGCCGTCGCCAGGGCCAGCACGAGCAGGGCCAACCAGCCCAGGCCGGAGGCGATGCTACCCATCGTTGACCGCGTAGCCTCTCCGCTCAAATTCACCTTTTCCGCGTTATTGTCAAACATACCTTTGTCTCCATTCACTAACCTAGACTACAATCACATCCGGCGCGGGTGGGTGTCTCCAGCCCGCGCCCGCCGGTGTCCCAAGCACCGGCGTTACTTTACAGTCCAAGCCCGCGTAAACGCGCTTCCAGTTCCTTTTGCTTGGCAGCCATCGCGGCCATCTCCTTCCGGATACCGTCGGCTTCGATGTCGGCCGCCGTGCGTGGGGCACGGGTGCATCGCACCTCATAGCAACTGGACGTGCTTCGTTCTACCGGCTCGAATTCATACCCGGCGTCGTGCATGGTCGTGTTGCCGGCCTTGCCAAGTAGGACGTTAGAAATAGCCCAGGACGAGCAGCCCACAAGCGCATTCAGCGCGGCCAAATTGCCGACACAGAAAATCTTACCGGGAGTGGGCGCGGCGGCGCGTACCATAACCAATACGGTTTCATTGACCTTGCTATAACCGCTAGGATATAGAACGATGCCCGGTTTCTGGCGGTCACCGCTCGTTGCTGGCGGCGTAGACGGTGGCTGAGGGGCAACGGGAAATGGGAGCGAGGTAACGACCGGCGGGGCGGACTTGTCATTGTCGCGTAGTTGTGTCCAAAATCCCGACATAGCCGAGGCCAGCCGATGACCTTCAATTGCGGCGGGTGTACCTACGTCTTTCATGGCCGCTCGGAACACCTCTCTAATGTCAGGGTAGCACTCGTAGGCGACCTCTTTAGCCGCCTTTTGCGCGTGGCTAAAGGGGATGCCGGTCGCTTTCAGGCGAAGAAACTCGTCTTTCAGTATCTCAAGAAACTCATTCCACTGGTCATCTGATATTTTCACGGTTACCTCCTATTCTATTTCACACCCGGCCCCGTTCGCGCGGGGCCGTACCTTCAGGGGGTGGGGCTAGAACGGGGCCAGCTTCTGCCCCGTCAACTCCGCCATCGTCATCGTCGTCATCCTCCCACCCCCGCCGCCCGGCTTAGGGCGCGTCGCCGTTGGCGGCGGGGGTGTCCTTGACGTGTGTGGGAGTCGTACCGGTTGCGCCCTCTGCGTTGTGCGCGGCTGCCCTGGACGGGTATGCCGCGCCCACGAACCGGCGGTTCTCAGGCCGCCGGGGGAGTGGCTTAGTCCCTGCCAATCCTGAGTAGCTCGGCCACATCGCTGGCCCCCAAGTCGGCGGCGTGGTCGTCCAGTATCTCTAGCAGTTTGCGTGCGTCGTCTAAATCGTCGCCGCCGTCGTTGATGGCCTCTACAACGTCGTTGTAAATGGCCGCTAGGGTTGCCATGCTCGAGAGTTCTAGTAGCCGCTCTAATAGTCTCATCTCTACTGCCTCCTGGGGCCGATGCTGCCACCGGCCCCGATGCTATGCTCAAACACCTGTCGCGTGTCAGTCCGCGGTACGCCCTTAGCCGATCCAAATGCCGTGACTATCGGCAAAATCGTACATACGATCCAGTAGCCTGTTAGCGTAGTCCGTCGGGCTAAAGAAGTCGTCGCCCTGGGGGATGTTACGCATTTTCTCGATCCAATCCCGATCAAAGTACGCGAAAGCCGGTGCGTTCTCTAGTGCGTTGGCAATGGCGATCATGCTGCGCTGTATCGCCTCTGTCTCTTATACACATCTCCGAGCCCACGAGACCGTACTAGATCTCGTATGCCGTCTTCTGCTTGAAAAAAACAACAAACAATACTAGTAACACCACGACCAACATACAACACA
>CALLZA010000127.1 GCA_937858165.1 uncultured Ardenticatenia bacterium | reverse complement strand
CAAAGGACGCCAAGGGGACAAAGGACGCCAAGAAGAATTAACTTGGCGCTCTTTGCTTCTTTGGCGTCCTTTGCGTGAGGTTCCTAAAAATCTGCTTAATCTGCCCAATCTGCGGATCAACCCTCTTACGGCTGGAGAATCTTCACCGCCGTCTTGTCCGCCCGCCGCAGCGCCCGCTCCATGGCGAACACGTCCGGCCCCTTCATCCCCTCCGTCTCCTGCAAGCGGAAGTACGCGTCCAGCGCCTGCTGCCCGGCAGCGATAAGCGCGTCGCGCCGGGCGTCGGTCATGTCGAACTCGGTCGTCTGGTACCCCCGCGCCGGCAGGCGACAGACGAACTGTTCGAAGGCGTCGATGACCATCTTGTCGTGGGCCTGCGTGGCCGTGTCGACCAGCCCCTTGATGCGCTGCGCCGGCGGCAGCGACGCCAGCCCGCCGTCGGCCGGGGCGTTGCGCTCGGCTACCTCGCCCACCGGCAGGCTTTCGTCGATGAGCAGCCCCAATACCCCCTGGCTGGTGCGGTGGCCCATCAGCGCCGTTACGTGCGGGTCGCTGCTCAGAAACAGTTCGATGGGGAAGTTCGACAGCAGCCCGCCGTCGACCACGCGATGGCCGGCCAATGGCCGCCCCATGTAGTCACCCCACTCCGGCTGCCAGACCACCTCCTGCCACAACAGCGGCAGGCTCATCGACATGCGCATGCCCCAGACGACGGGCACCAGCGGTGCGGTGCGGTGATTCAGCACCAGCATGCGGCTGTCGGTCGTGTCGGCCGCCACCAGCGACAGCTCGCGCCCCGTGGCGCGGTGGAACTCGGCAAACGTCTGCCGGCTCAGCTCGCGCCGCCGGCCGCCGGGCGTGGCCTGGTCGAGCTTGGCCTGCGCCCACTGGACGAATGTATCGGCCGAATACCAGCCGCCGCGCTCCACAAAGGAGAAGACGTGGGCAAACTCGTCGCGGGTCATCAGGTAGAGGACGATACGGTCGATGTAGGCCTCGACGTTGTCGGGCACGCCCGGCAGGTCGATCGCCTGCAACGCCTGGCGTGTGACGCTGCTCTGGATGTCCTGGCGCGTGAACGGCCGCGGCCGACCCAGGAACTGCTTGAACACGGGCACGCCCTGGTCGTCCTTCTCGTTCAGCGCGTCGAGCATCTCCTGCATCGTCAGCCCGGCGGCGGCAAACGTGGCCATGATCGCCCCGGCCGACGTGCCCAGGAAGCGGCCGTAGGTATGCCCCCGCCGCTCCATCTCGCGCAGCGCCCCGACAAAGACCATCCCCTTGGCCCCGCCCCCTTCGAACACCAGATCGTATTGCATTGTGACCCTCCGTCGTCCGCATAGACCGCGCCGTTCGACCGCTGCTCCTATTCTAGCCGACCCACCGCGAATGGGCCGCAGATTGGCAGAGGAATAGGCTTTGCGTGCGCCTCTTCGCCCAACACAAGGTACCGTTGCCCATAACCCAATGCTCTGCTACAACCACCGCAACCCATCAATACTGCCCCGCGTACTGGGTGTGGAACTATCCTTATGACAAAACACCGCCTCATTCCTGCCCTCATCGTAGCCCTGTTGCTCGTTCTGCTGGCCGCCCCCGCCGGCCCGGTTGCCGCCCAGGACACTCCCGGCGCGTTCATCCCCGCCCCGTGCATGTTCGAAGGCATCGAGCTAGGCCCGACCACGCTCGACGGCGCGGCCCTCGGCTTCGAGTGCGGCTACGTCGTCGTGCCCCTGCGCCACGCTGAGCCTGACGGCGCGACCATTCGTCTGCCCGTAGCCGTCCGCCGCGCCACCGCCGGCGCGCCCGACCCGCTTCTGCTGGCCCAGGGTGGCCCCGGCGGCGATGCGTTCAAGGTCTTCTCCATTCTCGTCCAGCCCACCGGCGACCTCTCCACCAGCCGCGATATCGTCATCTTCAACCAGCGCGGCACGCCCTACGCCGAGCCGGAGCTGACCTGCCCCGAGACCGACGCCGCCCTGGCCGACATCCTGGCCGCCGACAGCGAAGAGGGGGAGCGCCTCTATAACGAGGCCATGGCCGCCTGCTACGACCGCCTGCTGGCCGAGGGCATCGACCTGTCGGCCTTCAACAGTCTGGAAAACGCCGCCGACGTACCCCTCATCGCCCGCGCCCTGGGCTACGACGAATACAACTTCTACGGCGTCTCCTATGGCACGCTGCTGGGGCTGCACCTGATGCGCAACCACCCCGAAGGGCTGCGCAGCGTCATCCTCGACAGTGTCGTGCCGCCCGACGTCAACTTCCTGAGCGAAATCGCCGCCAGCGAAGACCGCGTCTTTGGCGAGGTCTTCGCCGCCTGCGCCGCCGACCCCGCCTGTGCCGCCGCCTACCCCAACCTGGAAGCTCGCTTCTACGCCCTCGTCGCCCAGTACGACCAGCTCCCGGTTGATATGACCCTGACCGACCCGGAGACGGGCCAGTCCTACGACACGTATCTCGACGGCCGCGGCCTGCGCAGTGTCCTCTACCAATTGCTCTACGTGCCACGCATGGCGGCCGTCCTGCCCAGCGTCATCGCCAACATCGAAGCCGGCGACCTGCGCTATCTGGAAGCGATGTGGCCGCTGCTCGTCTTCGACCAGCTCGTGGCTGAGGGGATGTATAACTCGGTCATCTGCGCCGAGGACGCCGATATCGACGTGGCCGCCGTGCCCCTCGACGGCGTGCGGCCGGAGATCGCCGCCACGGCCGTCGACAGCTTGCAGAGCATCCTCGACGGCTGCGCCCGCTGGCAGGTGGAGCCGCTGCCGCCCTCGGTCGATGACCCGGTCGTCAGCGACATCCCGACGCTGTCTCTTATACACATCTGACGCTGCCGACGAGCGATCTAGTGTAGATCTCGGTGGTCGCCGTATCATTAAAAAAAAAAACAAAGGAGAGCGGGTGTAAGGCGAGCACGGGTAGCCACACAAGCGTACACACGTCACAGACAGGAGATGAGATGAAAATACAAGGAGAGGACGAGTACAGTGACGGCAGAGTACAATG
>CALLZA010000126.1 GCA_937858165.1 uncultured Ardenticatenia bacterium | reverse complement strand
TTCTCGTCGCAGTCTCGTCGGTGCTTGTATTTGAGTGTATAGTTCTCTGAGCGTGTTAGCTACAGTGTGTCTACACTTTTGTGTGTTGTACAGAGTCTTATATTATGGTGCTGTGTATGTCGCTTCCTCAGCTTGTGGTGCTGTCTCTGTGCAGACTTATCTGACATTAGATATGTTTTTTTTTAATGATACGGCGACCACCGAGATCTACACTAGATCGCTCGTCGGCAGCGTCAGATGTGTATAAGAGACAGGCGTAGAGCGGGTCAAGGGCTGTCGCCGTGGCCGGCCAGTAGATCGCCACGCCCCGCCCGGCGCTGAGGCCCTGGCCGTGGTCGAACGCCACCAGGGCGTCGGTCAGAGCGGTGAGGATGGTCGTGGCGGCCGTCTGCGCCTCGCCGGGGGGGCTGACCTCGGCCACCAGCGCCGCGGCATGGGACAGGTCGACGGCGGCGATGCGCTCAGCGTCAGCGACACCAAGCGCGTCGGTCAGCGCCGCGCCACCGTAGGTCTGCACTCCGCGCCGGGCGAAGCCGGCCACGTCGGCGTAGAGAAGGGGATCGCCGGCCACGGCCGCGGCCAGCGATTCGACGGCCGCGCTCAGAGCCGGCACACGGGTCAGATCGACGGCCGTCATAACAGCGAACTCATTGCCTTCCAGCTGGCGCTGTGTGTTGACGAACGCCGTCACCAGATCGCCGGCCAACTGGCGGCCGTCGATGAACGGGTCGGCGTCCAGTTGGGCCACCACCGCCTGGAAGTCCCACGACGCGCCCGGAACGAGGTCGGGCGAGGCCACGGCGTAGGCGACGTAGGGTTGGACGGCTTGCAGTACGTCCAGTTGACCCATCAGCCCGGCGGTGAAGGCGATGATCTCCAGCCGCGCGCCGGTCTGCCCCTGGGCCAGGGCCAACGCCTGATCGAGTTCAGTCAGGCTCAGGTGATCGCTGGCGTCCGGCGTGCCGGCGCTCGTGTCGAGACAGCAGCCGGCCCAGCCGCCGCCGAAGCCGCCCAGCACCAGCACGGTGTGGTTGGCCGGGTAGGTGGCGACGCCCCAGGCCAGGAAGTCGGCCAGCGTGGCTGGGTCTCCCTGGTTGCTCTCGCCCAAGGTGGCCACGGTCTCCGAGGCCATCTGCGTCAGGTCGGCGTCAGGCTGGATGAGATAGCGAACGCTCTCGGCCGTGTTCGCCGGGCCGCCCTCCGGCCAATCGACCTGGGCCACGACGCGCACCTGCTCCGACGCTGCGCCGGCCTCCATCTCGTTCAAGTCGTCCCAGACGAACGAGGCCTGATCGCTGTCGGCGCTGGCGTAATAGAGGATCGTCCAGGCAGGGCGGGCCGGGTCGTAGGTGGCGGTGGGCGCGGGGGCGGCCGTGGCGGGCGTGCCGTCGGTAGCGTCCACGGCCTCAGCCGTGACGCCAAGCACGACGGGCGTCGACACCGTCGGTTGGGGTGTCAGTTGCGCCAACCGTCCGCCCCGGTCGCACGCGGCCAGGGACAGCAGCAAAACGGACAGTGAGAGCAGGCAGGCTAGTAGAAGAGCGTTCGGCCGATGGACTGTCATTAGACATAATTATCGGCATAGTTTGTCTGAGAGGCAACCCGTAAGCCAACGGTGCCGCTATTGCGAATGCGATCGTCGGCCCCGCCGCCACTTGTTACCCGTTCGCAAACACGGTAGGATTCGACCCAGTATTGTGTCTGCCCAACCGTGAGTTCGCCATGCCCGATACCTGGTACAGCTACAGTGGTAATCTCCACATTCATACCCGCTACTCCGACGGCGAAAAGCTCCACGCCGAGATCGCCCATGACGCCATCGCCGCCGGGCTGGACTTCATCGTCATTACCGACCACAACGTTTACGTAACCGGCGTTGAGGGGTATTACCAGAACGGCGACGGTCGCCGCGTGCTGCTGATGACCGGCGAGGAAGTCCACAACGTGCGGCGGCAGCCCCAGGCCAGCCACTTCCTGGCCTATGGCGCGGGCAAGGAGTTGGCCCACTTAGCGCCCGATCCACAGGCGCTCATCGACGAGACGCTCGGCGCCGGCGGCTACGGCTTCCTGGCCCATCCCCACGAGGAGGAGCTGGCGCTGATCGATTCGCCCGATCTCGGCTGGCACGACTGGGATATCGAAGGGTTCAGCGGGCTGGAGATCTGGAACTATATGTCGGTCTTCAAGAACGTCGTCGCCCGCCGCCTGGCCGGGCTGCGCTGGCGCAACAAGCTGACTGAGTCGCTGGTAGGGCTGTGGATGACGCTGCACCCAGAGCGCTACATGGATGGGGCCGACCCCAAGACGCTGGCCCTGTGGGACGAGTTTCTGGCCCGCGGCATGCGCGTGACGGCCATCGGCAACAGCGACGCCCACGGCACGCCGATGAGCCTTGGGCCTATCCATCGCGAAATCTACCCCTATGAGTTCCTCTTTCGCGCCGTCAACACCCACGTGCTGCTGCCCGAACCGCTGAGCGGCGACGTGGCCCAGGATCGGGTGCGGCTGTTGCGGGCCGTCGGCCGCGGCTATAGCTGGGTGGGCTACGACATGCCCGCTTCGACAGCCGACTTCCGCTTCACGGTCAAGGGGGCGCAAGGGCAAAAGGGGATCATCGGTGACGAGATGACGCTGGGGGCGGCCGGGGCGACGTTGCAGATCAAAGCGCCGGCCCGCTGTCGCATCCGCGTCATCCGTCATGGCAAGGTCATGGCCGAGGCCGAGCGCGATACCAACCTGGCCTACATGCCCAGCGAACCGGGAGCCTATCGCGTGGAGTGCTACATCCCGTATGAGGGACGCGAGCGGGGGTGGATTTACAGCAATCCGATTTATTTACGGTGAGCAGTAAACAGTGAACAGGGAGCAGTTAGCTCTGGGCAGTCCTAACTGTAATTTATCCGCGACTGCTGACTGTTTACTGCCCGCTGGCCACTGCCAACACCGCCTGCCCAATCGCCTCGGCCGCCGCGATGTCGTTCACGTCTTCCAGCACCAGGGCCACAACGAAGCGCGGCGCGTCGGCCGGGGCCAGGCCGAGATACCATGTGTTGTGGTGGCCGGCCGGGCCAGAGAGGGGGGAGACGGCGAACTCCGCTACGTCACCCACGCGCGGCCAGGTGGCGCGGATGGCTGTGGCCGTGGCGGCGTCGGCGGCGGTCGTGGGGGCGATGGCCAACGGCTGCTCAACCCACGCGCCGGTTGCGTCGGTGACGGCTTCCACCAGGCGCGGCGCGGGCAAGCGACCGTCGCCGGCCAGCGCCGCCGTCGCCAGCGCCGCTTGCAGCGGCGTCACCGTCAGCCTGCCCTGGCCGATGGCCGCTAATGCCGGCTGGTCGATGAGCGCGTCTTGGCCCGTGGTGGGGATGGGCAGCGCCGGCGGCGTGGTCAGGCCAAAGCGGGTGAACACGTTGCCGATGGCGGTCGCGCCCATCTCCTGGCCCAGGGCTTGTAGCGGTGCGGGGCAGCGCAGGTGAGCCATGTCGGCCCAGGTGTGGCGCGCCGCCGGGTCTAGCTCCTGAGGGCGCACCACGCAACGCTGGACGCGGCCGTCGAGTGTCACCGGCGCGAAGGGGTCGGCGACCACGTCGTTCAGCTCGATCAGCCCACTCTCGACCGCCGCCGCGGTCAGAAAGGGCTGCACGACCAATCCCGGCTGATAAAGCCCCTGGCTGGCCCGGTCAAACAGCGGCCCGCGCGCGTCGGCGGCCAGCGCCTCGAACTGATCGGCCAGGGCGTTGGGATCATAGGTGGGTTGGCTGACCAGGGCGCGAATGCCCGCCTCGGGCGTGTCGCCCACCATCATGATTTCCAGCAGCACGAGCCCCCCGGAATAGCCGGCCATCTGCTCCGTGGCCGCGGCCTGGAGCGTGGCGTCGAGCGTTAGTTTCACATCGCGGCCGGCCGGCGCGGCGTGGGTCATGGCCTGCCACGTCTCGCTCCATAAGTCGCCACTGTGGCCGCGCAGGCTGGCGTCGTAGGCGCGCTCGATGCCCGCCGCGCCGAAGCGCACGCTGTAGTAGCCGACAGCCGGGCCGCTGCTCGCCAGCGGGTAGACCCGCGCCAGGGCCCCGGTCGCACCGACCGACTCGGCCAGCACCGCGCCATGGCGATCAACGATCCGGCCGCGCCGCACCCGCCGCTCGGCCTCCACCAGGCGCGGATTGTCCGGGCGAGACGAGAGCGCATCACTGCGCACCGCACTCCAGTAGGCCAACGTCAGGGCGACCACGGCGAAACTGGCCAGTAGCACCATCCCCAGGCGCTCGAGGCGTCGCGCCAGCCGTGGGTCGAAGGCGCGTGTCGGCAGCGCCGGGTCACCGTCGGCCGACAGATGGATCAGCAGGCCGATCATGACGCTGCTGACCAGCAGCGAGCTGCCGCCGTAGCTGATAAACGGCAGGGTAATGCCGGTCAGGGGCAGCAGCTTGATCACGCCGCCGATGATCAGCACTGCCTGCACCGAGAACAGGACGACCAGCCCGGCGGCCAGATAGGCGTGGAAGTAGCGCGGTCGCAACCCCTGGAGAGCCAGCAGCGCCGCGCGCAACCCGCGCAGGGCGATGACCGCGTAGGCGGCGACGACAGTCAGACTGCCGACTAGCCCCCACTCTTCGGCGATAGCCGCCAGGGCGAAGTCAGAGTGGACGACGGGGATGTAATCGGGGAAACCCTGCCCCGCGCCGCGGCCGAAGACGCCGCCCGCCGCCTGGGCATAGAGCGATTGGACGACCTGGTAGGCGCGGTCGCTGACGTTGGGCCAGGGGTTGAGCCAGGTGAGGACGCGCGGGGCAACGAC
>CALLZA010000125.1 GCA_937858165.1 uncultured Ardenticatenia bacterium | reverse complement strand
CCGGGGGCGCACGAGCCGTCTGGGGGCCCGGAGGGGCGACCTCGGGGGGGGGGACTCGGGGGCGCGGGCGGGCGGTGGGGCGAGGAGAATCCGGGCGGGCCGCGGGGGGGGCAGGCCGGCCTCGGGGCTGCCAACGTTGCCGTCGGTGAGGAGGACGTAGACGACGCGACAGCCGGCGCGCGCCCAGCGGGCGGCCGTGCCGGCCACGCCGAACTCAATGTCGTCGGGGTGGGCGAAGATGAACATGGCGGTCTGGGGCGTATAGGCGCTACTCATTCGTTTTCTCGCTAACCTTTTGGGATTGCCGTCCGGTTTATTACCGGAATCGGCGTCGTTATGGTATAAAGCAGGATATTGCGGGATCATACGCATCCCGTCAAGAGTATGGCGCTTGCCGCCCGCGTCTTGTCTACTGGCCCACACGCTCGCCAGGTAGATTGGCCCTCGCCGGCACCGTTTTCCCCCGGTGACAAGACCCAAATCAATTCACCACAGAGGAACACGTTTCATGACCGACTGGTACCAACGAGAGACGGATGACATATTGCGTCAGTTAGAGACCTCGTTCGAATCGGGTCTAAGCTCCGCCGAAGCCCAACGCCGGCTAGAGGAGCACGGCCTGAACGAGCTGCAAGCCGCGGCGCACATATCGCCCTGGCACATCCTGTTTCAGCAATTCAAGAATGTCCTGATCATCATTCTGCTCATCGCCACGTTGCTGTCGGCGTTTCTGGGCCACGGCATCGAGGCAGTGGCCATCGCCGTCATCGTTCTGTTTGCGGTGCTGCTGGGCTTTGTGCAGGAGTATCGCGCCGAGAAGGCCATCGAAGCCCTGCGCCAGATGGCCGCGCCCACGGCTACCGTGCTGCGCGACGGCGAAGAGATGGAGTTGGCGGCTCGCGACATTGTACCCGGCGACGTCACCTTTCTACACGCCGGCGACAAGATTCCGGCCGACGTTCGCCTGTTGGAAGCGATCAACCTCCAGGTTGAGGAGGCGGCGCTGACGGGCGAATCCGTTCCGGTAGAGAAGCAGGTGGCGGCCATCGCCACGGCTGATCTGGCTCTGGGCGACCGGCGCAACATGGGGTATGCCGGCACTGTTGCCACCTATGGCCGAGGCCGGGCGGTCGTCATCGCCACGGGCATGAACACCGAATTCGGCAAGATCGCCGGTATGTTGCAGGCCATTGAGACCGGCCGCACGCCGTTGCAGGAGAACCTCGACCGCGTCGGGGGGGTACTGGCCCGTGTCGCCTTCATCATCGTCGGCATCATCGTCGCCCTGGGCCTGTTCCGCGGCCAGGACTTCATCGAGATGCTCATCTTTGGCGTCGCCCTGGCTGTCGCCGTCGTGCCGGAGGCGCTGCCGGCCGTCGTCACCATCTCGCTGGCTATCGGCGTGCAACGCATGGTCAAGCGCAATGCGCTCATGCGCCGTCTGCCGGCGGTGGAGACGTTGGGCAGCACCTCGGTCATCTGTTCCGACAAGACGGGGACGCTGACCAAGGACGAGATGACAGTGCGCAGGGTACATGTCGCCGGCCAGATGTTCGAAGTCAGCGGCGCGGGCTATGAGCCGCACGGCCACTTCTCCTACAATGGCGGCGCCGACCAGCCGCCGGACACCCTGCGGCAACTGCTGCGTGGCGCGGCGCTGGCCTCCGACGCCCACATCGTCCACAACGAGAGCGAGAACCGCTGGCACGTCAAGGGCGACCCCACTGAGGGCGCGCTGGTCGTGGCCGCGGCCAAGGCGGGCATGGGCAAGGCGGAGCTAGACCGCACCTTTCCTCGTCTGGACGAGATTCCGTTTACCTCAGAAACGAAGCGCATGACAACGCTTCATAGGATGCCGGAGGGCACCGTTGCTTTCTCCAAAGGTGCGCCGGAGATTATCCTCGATGATTGCACGCAACTGTTGACGCCCGACGGCGTGAAGCCCCTGGATGCCGCCGGCCGCGCCCGCCTGGTGGAGACGGCGCAGGAGATGGCCGGGCAGGCGTTGCGCGTGCTGGCCGTGGCTGCCAAGGATGAGAAGGTTATCGGCCAGGCCGAGCGCGAAATGACCTACCTGGGCATGCTGGGCATGATCGACCCACCGCGGCCGGAGGCCAAGGCTGCCATCCAGACCTGTCGCGAAGCCGGTATCAAGGCGATCATGATTACCGGCGACCACCCGCTGACGGCCAAGGCTGTGGCCACGGAATTGGGCTTGCTCCAGCGCGGGCGCGTCGTAACCGGCGCGGAACTAGAGGCGATTAGCGACGCGGACTTTGAGAATCAGGTGGAGGACATCGAGGTTTACGCCCGCGTCTCGCCGGCGCACAAGTTGCGCGTCGTCACTGCCCTGCAAAACCGCGGCCACATCGCCGCCATGACCGGCGACGGTGTCAACGACGCGCCGGCGCTGAAGAAGGCCGACATCGGCATCGCCATGGGCATCACCGGCACCGACGTGACCAAAGAAGCCGCAGACATGACGCTGACCGACGATAACTTTGCCTCCATCGTCGCCGCTATCGAAGAGGGGCGCGGCATCTTTGGCAATGTCAAGAAGTACCTGATGTATCTGCTGTCGTCCAACATCGGCGAGATCGGTCTGATGGCCGGGGCGACGCTGCTGGGGCTGCCGCTGCCGCTGAGCGCGGTGCAAATCCTTTCGGTCAACTTGGCCACCGACGGCTTGCCGGCGCTGGCCCTGTCGGTCGATCCGCCCGAACAAGACCTGATGAAGCGCAAGCCGCGCAACCCGCGCACGGGCATCTTCACCCGTCCGGTGGTGCTGCTCATGCTCGTCGGCGGCATCTGGTCGACGATCGTCAATCTGGGTATGTACATTTGGGCCGACAATTCCGGTCGCAGCCACCCCGAAGCCATGACCATGACCTTCGTCTCGCTGGTGCTAATCCAGTTCTTCAAGGCTTACAACTTCCGCTCCGACCGCCACTCAGTGCTGCACAAGCCGTTCGCCAACAAGTGGCTCAACTGGGCCATCCTGTTTGACCTGCTCTTCCTGCTCGTCATCGTCTATGTGCCCGCCTTCCATGAGCCGTTCGGCACGTTCGCACTGCCCTGGCAAGACTGGGCCATCCTCATCCCGCTGGCCTTCACGGTCGTGCCGGTGTTGGAGCTGGCCAAGTGGATGGTGCGGAAAGGGTGGTTTGGGGAAGTCAGCTAGTGGACAGTGATCAGTAGGTCAGTAAGGCTGCGAAACCAGGTACCAGGAGTGATCTACTGAACAGCGACAAACCGGATGGGCCGGAAGAGGCTTCTGTCGAAGGCGGACAAGCCCTCCGGGCCGACGGCGGTGAGGGCATCGTAGACCCTGGCCGCGTCGGCCCGGAGGGCGGCGACGTCCAGGCCGCGGCAGATGTCTGGCAGCGGGTCGAGCCACTGGCGGGCGCGCAGCAGCATCTTGAGCGCGCCGCGGGTGTTGCCGCGTTCGATCTGGTAGTAGGCGATGCCCACCTGTAGCAGCCCCTGGTACAGTTCGCGCCCCGGTCGCTCGTCGCGCCGCCATGCCTCTTCCAGAGCG
This sequence comes from uncultured Ardenticatenia bacterium, assembly GCA_937858165.1. Taxonomy (GTDB): domain Bacteria; phylum Chloroflexota; class Anaerolineae; order Promineifilales; family Promineifilaceae; genus Promineifilum. The sequence goes on along the minus strand of CALLZA010000125.1, from coordinate 1,243 downwards.
TCGTGGCAGTTGTAATAGTTGCCCTCATTGAACAGGGCAATCGCGTCGTGGGCTAGTTCCGGCAGCGGTTCGGCACAGGCGGCGGCCAGGGCCGCCGTGTCGGGCAGACGGGCGTAGCGCTGGAAGAGGGCAGGCATGTCGGCCGTGAAGCGCGAGCGGGCCAGCACGGCGTCGGCCCCGGCGTCGCGCGCGGCGGTCATCGTCGCCACGTCCTCATGCGGCCCGAAGCACATGATTGGGATGCGCCGCGTGGCCGCCGACGATTTCAGTGCGGCGATCCACTGCCGCCAGGGGATGGCAGCGTTATTGAGGTCGAACAACAGCAGGGCCGGCTGGGTGCGGGTGACGCGCTCGAAGAGGCGACCTTCGCGGCCGTGCAGGGCCTCGCCCGGCCGCTCGCGCACCTCGCCGGGGTCGGCCGCGCCCAGCTCGTCGGCCGTCTCGATCCACTCTACGCTAAAGTTCAAATGCTCGGCCACCTTGGCGATGCGGGTGGTGAACATGAGGTCGGAGACGAAGGCAAGTAGAAGGGGCATAGTGGTTCGTGGCTCGTGGCTCGTGTGTCAGTGGGTCAGTAGGTCAGGCAAGTGCTCTGAACATGTATCTCTGAACTCGTAACTCGTTGCTTGTCACTGGAGAAACGGGTTTTTCACCGGGATGCCGGGGGCCAGCCAGAGCAGGAAGACGGTGTGGCGCTCGCGGCCGTCTTTATCCTGGACGACCGACGGCACGTAGATGAGCCGCAAGTCGCGGGCGTCGTACATCCACACCGGGCCGCCGATCTGGCTGATGTGGGGCGAGAGGGGGTTGCGTGGGTTTTGCAGCAAGTGATCCATCGCCTTGGCCACTGCCCCCAGCGAGGCGCGGCGGAAGACCATCGGGATGTTCTCCAGCGGTTGCAGAAAGACGCGCGCGACGCCCATCTCCCACCGTGGCGGGTCGGTGTAGCGGGCGCGCGGCCTGAAGCTCGGTTCCCACAGGCTCCGTAGCGTGTCGCTGATGCGCGCCGGGTGGGTGTGGGGCCAGAACGGGTGGCCCGCGCCCGTCCTGAGCCACTGCTCGTAGACGCCCCATTCGTCCAGACCGGACTGGATGGCCGCCAGGTCGGCGGCGGTCAGCGCCTCGGCCATGACTGTCTCTTATACACATCTCCGAGCCCACGAGACCGTACTAGATCTCGTATGCCGTCTTCTGCTTGCAAAAAAAAACAACACAAAAACTAACATCTCTCTCACACCATACA
>CALLZA010000124.1 GCA_937858165.1 uncultured Ardenticatenia bacterium | reverse complement strand
CTGCGCGCGCCCCTCGGGCGTGTGGTGTGCGGTCTGGTGTTGTCTGTGTGGGTTCCGCGTGGTCGAGGGCTGTGGGCGGTCGTGGTGGCGATGGGTGAGGCAGCGCGGGGGACGGCTGGCCGGCTGGGGGCTCCGGGCGGGGGAGAGTGCCCCGCCACTGGAAGTGCTCCAGCACCTCGGCCGCCTCCAGCGCCAGCGAGATCGCCAGGTTCTGTGGCGTCTGTGGCTTGGGCGAGTTGGGTTCGTACCACCCTTTGGCGGCGACGAAGGCGTGCATGTGAGCTTCCAGTTGCCTCAGTTCCATGATTTGAGTGACGAATTACGAGTAACGAGTGACGAGTTCAGAAAGGCCCCGCAGGCCAGAAGGTCGAGGTCGTAACTCTGGAGCTATTGTAGAGAATCGGTTGCAGGGGGGCAAAAGAAGACCGCCGGCGGCCTATGGGCGGGTCGCCGGCGGTCAAACAGTCATTCGCAGATGGGGCAGGTTTTAAGAGAAAGAGAGCACGCCAAGGCGCTAGGAACGCCAAGAGAAACTCTTCTTGGTGTTCTTAGCGCCCTTGGCGTGAGGTCTTCTGCTCTTACAGACGCTCAGCCACGTAGGCAGTCAGGTCGGCCAAACGGGAGGCGTAGCCCCACTCGTTGTCGTACCAGCTGACGATCTTGGCGAAGTTGCCGTCGAGCACGTCGGTGGACAGGGAATCAACCGTGGTCGAGGCCGGGTCGCCGATCAGGTCGGACGACACCAGAGGCTCCTCGGTGTAATTGAGAACCTTACCCATCCAGCCAGGCGCTTCGGAGGCGGCCTTCAGCGCGGCGTTGATCTCTTCCTTGGTCGCCGGGCGCTCCAGTTCGGCCGTCAGGTCGACGACCGACACGGTGACGGTCGGCACGCGGAAGGCCATGCCGTTGAGCTTACCCTTCAGCTCGGGCAGCACCAAACCGATAGCCTTGGCCGCGCCGGTGGAGGTGGGGATGATGTTCGAGGCGGTCGTACGCGCGCGCCGCAGGTCCTTGTGGGCCACGTCCAGAATGCTCTGGTCGTTGGTCATGGCGTGGATGGTGGTCATCAGGCCGCGGCGGATGCCGAAGGTGTCTTGCAGCACCTTGGCCACGGGCGCGAGGGCGTTGGTCGTGCAGCTGGCGTTGGAGATGACGTGCTGCGTGGCCGGGTCGTACTGATCTTCGTTGACGCCGAGGACGAACGTGCCGTCAATGTCCTTGTCGCCGGGGGCGGAGATAATGACCTTCTTCGCGCCGGCGGTCAGGTGGGCGCCGGCCGTGGCCTTGCCGCGGAAGCGGCCGGTGCACTCCAGGACGATGTCGACGCCCAGCTCGCCCCAGGGCAGTTTGGCCGGGTCCTTCTCGGCGTAGCTCTTCAGCTTCTCGCCATCGACGTAGATATCGCCGTCGCGCACTTCGACCGTGCCGTTGAACTTGCCATAGGTCGAGTCGTACTTCAGCAGGTGGGCGTTGGTCTCGGGCGGCATCAGGTCGTTGATAGCCTCAACGTCGAGAATACCCTTGTAATTGTCACGGATGGCCTTGTAGACCTGACGGCCGATGCGGCCGAATCCGTTGATTCCAACCTTAATCGTCATGGAAACATCTCCTTTGTGTGATGAAATGGGTAGGAAGGTGCAGATTGTGCGTGTGTAGGTGCGCGCGGGCAGCCGTGGGAAGCGCACTGTTGGCTATTATAGCGGATTCGTGGGCAAGGGGAAAGTTAATTGTCATGAATTACGTAGGGCAGGCTGATTCCTGCCCGGCTCGAAAGGCAGGAATCAGCCTGCCCTACACGGAACGGGCCAGATCGGGCATAATCCCCGCCACATGATGCCCTACGCGCTCTATCTACACATTCCGTTCTGTCGCCAGCGGTGTAGCTACTGCGACTTCAACACCTACACCACGCTGAACGACCTCCAGCCGGCCTACGTGGCGGCGTTGGCAGCCGAGATAGGTCAGATTGGCGAGCTGGCCACGGCCGCCGGCGACCCACGCCCGGCCGTCCGCACCGTTTTCTTCGGCGGTGGCACACCCTCGCTACTGACCGTGGCGCAAGTGGCCCACTTGCTGGACACAGCGCGCGCGTCGTTCGCTCTGGCGAGCGACGCGGAGATCACCATGGAGGCCAACCCGGGCACGGTGTCGGCCGACTGGCTGGCCGACGTGCGCGCCCTGGGTGTCAACCGGCTTAGCTTCGGCGTGCAGAGCGCGCTGCCGGGCGAACTGGCCCTGTTGGGGCGCGCCCACGACTTCGCCGCCGCGGTCGAGGCAGTAGGGATGGCCACGGCGGCCGGCTTCGACAACCTCAACCTCGATCTCATCTACGGCCTGCCGGGACAGAGCGTGGCCGACTGGGCGCAGACGCTGGCCGCCGTGCTGTCCCTGGCCGCGAGCGCGCCGGCCGTGACCCACATCAGCCTCTACTGCTTGACCATTGAGCCGGGGACGCCGATGCAGCGCTGGCTCCACAGTGGTGTTATCCACGCGCCCGACCCGGACACGGCCGCCGACCAGTACGAGCTGGCCGGGCGCGAGCTGGCTGCGGCCGGGTTTGGGCACTACGAGATCTCCAACTGGGCGCGGCCGGGGCGCGAGTGCCGCCACAACGTCGTCTACTGGCGCAACGAGCCGTACCTGGGGCTGGGCGCGGGGGCGCATGGTCTGGCCGGCGGCTATCGCTATCAGGTGGTGCGGCAGCCGCGGGCATATGTGCGGCGCATACGGGATGCGACCCCGGTCATCGGGGGTGTTCGCCAACCTTTTGAACACTTCTTTCCGTTTCCTATCTCGTCGGCCGTGGCCGCCTATCATCGTGTGGAGGCAGCCGAGGCAATGTCGGACACGGCCATCACCCAACTGCGCCTGCTGGACGAAGGGCTGGACATGGCCGGGTTTGCCGCCCGCTTCGGCCGCGCATTCGATGATGTCTATGCGAATGAAGTCCAACAACTGGAGGCGTGGCAACTCCTCCACCGCCACAACGACCGCCTGCTCCTGACCGAGCGCGGGCGGTTTCTCAGTAATCAGGTGTTTTACCGCTTTGTGTAGATGTCAGTTGACACGTATCAGGTGTCAGCCTTCAACTGACAACAGGCAACTGGCAACTGACACCTATCAACAAAAACCATGACCCCACTCACCATCGCCATTCAAGCCGGCGGCAAGAGCAGCCGCATGGGCACAGACAAATCGTTCGTGCCGTTTCTGGGACGGCCCATGATCGAAGTCGTTCGTGAGCGTGTCGAAGGGTTGGGCGACGAGCTGATAATCGTCACCAACAAACCGGACGCCTACGCCTATCTGGGGCTGCCCATGTTCGGCGACGACTACCCCGACACCGGGCCGCTTGGTGGCATCTACACCGCCGTGCGCCACGCTCGCCACGAGCGCACCCTGGTCGTGGCCTGCGACATGCCCTGGCTGAACCGGGCGCTGCTGGAGTACATGGTCGGCCTGCGCGAGACGGCCGACGTCGTTGTGCCGCGCTGGGACAAGTTCCCGGAGCCGCTGCATGCTATGTACAGCAAGGCCTGCCTAGAGCCAATGCGCGAGAAGTTGGAAGCAGGAATGTTGAAGATCACCGCTTTTTATGGACGCGTGGCGGTGCGCTTTGTGGAGCGCGAGGAGATCGCCCGCTTCGATCCGGATGGGCGATCGTTCGTCAACGTCAATACGCCCGACGATCTGGCGGAACAGCAAAGGGACTAGGTTCCAGGGGCCAGGGGAAGAGTGCTCTTCCCCTGGCCCCTGGAACCTAGTCCTTTTACTCCCAAACGCGCCACGGCGCGCCCTGTTGCCAGAGGCGCTCCAGGTCGTTGGCATCCTTCAGCGTGTCCATCGACTGCCAGAAGCCGTGGTGGCGATACATCATCACCTGGTCGGCGGCGATGAGTTCCTGCAACACGCCCGTCTCCAGCGCCTGGGTATCGCCACCGCGCATCCACTCCAGCGTGGCCCGCTCGAAGAGCATGAAGCCGGCGTTGATCCAGTAGGGCAGTTCCGGGTACTGGACGTAGCCGCCGACGCGGCCGTCCTCGTCGGCGTCCATCGTGCCATACTGGTAGTGCTTGGGTTGGATGGCGGTGATGGTGACGAGCTTGCCGTGGGCGCGGTGGAAGGCCAGCAGGTCGCGGATGTCGACATCACCGACACCGTCGCCATAGGTGACAAAGAAGCGGTCGGCCGTCAAATAGTCGGCCACGCGGGCGATGCGCCCGGCCTTGTCCGTCTTCAGTCCCGTATCGACCAGCGAGACCTCCCATTCCGGGTGTTGCTCCGGCCCGCGAAAGGCGATGTTGCCGGCCCGGTTGCCGACTCTGACGATGAAGTCGCGCGTCATGGCCTCGTAGTCGAGGAAGTAGCGCCGCAACTGACCGGCCTCATACCCCAACGGCAGGACGAAGCGGTTGAAGCCGTGGGCGGAGAAGATGCGCATGACGTGCCAGATGATGGGCCGGCCGCCGATTTCGACCAGTTCTTTCTTGGTCAGTGTGCCGCCGCGCATGCGCGTGCCTTCACCGCCGCAAAAGATGACTACCGGGATGTCTTCAGTGCTCATAGAGAGGGATTATCCGCAGATTGGGCAGATGGGGCAGATAAAAGAACCTCACGCCTCATCCCACTTGATCTGTCTCTTATACACATCTGACGCTGCCGACGAGCGATCTAGTGTAGATCTCGGTGGTCGCCGTATCATTAAAAAAAAAAACAGCTGTCTATGTAAGCACACGCGGAACCCACAATAAAGCAACAAACCATATGACAGACGGGCACG
>CALLZA010000123.1 GCA_937858165.1 uncultured Ardenticatenia bacterium | reverse complement strand
TTGTATTATGTTTGTTTTTTTATTCAAGCAGAAGACGGCATACGAGATCTAGTACGGTCTCGTGGGCTCGGAGATGTGTATAAGAGACAGGTGTGGTCGATCATGTCCATGCCCTCGGCCGGGCCGGTGCTGCAAGTCGTGCCGTCGCTGACGCTGCCCACCTTCTCCGACGGCGCGGCGCTGGCGTTGGCCCTGTCCAACGGCGGCTACCTGGCTGGGAAGACGACAGCCTAAGAAGCTCACGCAAAGGCGCTAAGGGCCAAAGGCGCCAAGAAGAGAAGAAATTAGCTTCTTCCTTATGCGCCTTCGCTCCTTGGCGCCTTTGCGTGAGCTCTTTCCTATATGACCTCGTTCAGTTCGGACCAGAGTTGGGCAAAGGCCGCGGCGGCGGGAGAGCGGGGGGCGTATTCGGCCACGGGGGCCTGCCGCTCGGCCATGCGCTCCACGTCGCTGGCGTAGGGGATGGTCGTGAACAGGAACGGCCCGTCGTGGCGGTTGTCCACCAGTTGCCGGTGCAGCGTCTTGCGCCGGTCGACCAGGCTGTAGAACGCGCGCAGCCGTAACTCAGTCAGCTCCTCACGCTTCAGGAAGTCGTCGATCAGGGCCAGCGTGCGCAGTGACAGCGTGGCGGGGATGACCGGGACAAGCAGCAGGTCGGCCGCGCCGAACATGCTCTCCGAGGAGAGGGTCAGACCGGGCGGGCAGTCGAGGAAGATGGTATCGTAGTCGCGCTCCAGCGGCTCCAGCAGCTTGCGGAAGCGGCGCTCCGGCCGCTTCTCGTCGCTCAACGCCACGTCCATGTGGCGATAGGAGAAGTCGGCCGGCAGCACGTCCAGCCCGGCGTAGGCGGTGGAGACGATGGCGCGGCTGAGCGGGTGTTTGCCGCTGAGCAGCGCCTTGCGGCCCCCCTTCACCCTGGCGTCGACGCGCAGACAGTAGGAGGCCGCCCCCTGCGGATCCATGTCCCACAACAGCGTCGGCCGCCCGCTGCCGGCGCAGAGGTAGGCCAGGTTGACCGCGGCGGCCGTCTTGCCCACGCCGCCTTTGATGTTGTAGAGGGCGATGATTTTCACGACGCTTCTCCTGCTCTAGACCTGACAGGTGGGCGGCCGATCGGTGCGCCTCTGTTCAGGACAGATTAGCCGCCCACCTGTCAGGTCTTTCACCCGTATTACAACCGTTCGAACCGCGCCTGGAAGAAGCGCAGATACTTCGGCTCGTAGACCATCTTCAGCCCGCGCGTCGTCTCGCGCGCGTCATAGACCGCCTTGACCGATTCGGCGACAACGTCCATGTGGGCCTGGGTGTAGACGCGGCGCGGGATCGTCAGCCGGGTCAGCTCCAGCTTGGGGTAGTAGTGGTCGCCCGTCTTCGCGTCGCGCCCGGCGCTGGCGATGCCGCGCTCCATGGCGCGAATGCCGGAGTCGAGGTACAGCTCGGCGGCCAGCGTCTGGGCCGGAAACTCGATCTGTTGCAACTGGGGGTAGAAGGCGCGCGCGTTCAGGAAGATGGCGTGGCCGCCGACGGGCTGGACGATGGGCACGTTCCATTCGGTCAGCAGCTCGCCCAGATAGCGCACCTGCCCCACGCGCGAGCGGATGTGCTCGTCCTGGACGGACTCGCGAATGCCGATGGCCATCGCTTCCAGATCGCGCCCGGCCAGACCGCCGTAGGTGTGCAGCCCCTCGAAGACGACGACCCAGTTGCGTAGCTCTTCAAACAGCTCCTGATCGTTGATGGCCAGCCAGCCGCCGATGTTGACCAGGTTGTCCTTCTTGCCGCTCATCCACGCCCCGTCGGTGTAGTCGCAGAACTCCTTCAGGATGGCGGCGATGGACTTGTCGGCGTACCCCTCTTCGCGCTCCTGGATGAACAGGGCGTTCTCGACGGCGCGCGTGGCGTCCAGATAGAGCTTCAGTCCGTGGTCGTCGCAGAAGGCGCGCAACTCGCGGACGTTGGCCATGCTGACCGGCTGGCCGCCGGCCATGTTGACCGTGGCCGCGAGACTGACGTAGGCTACGCCGTTGGTTCCGTGGGCGTCGACGACAGCCCGCAGCTTGTCGAGGTCGATGTTGCCCTTGAACGGGTCGAGGTTGTTGGGATCGTGGGCCTCATCGACGATGACGTCGACGAAGATGCCGCCGGCCAACTCCTGGTGCAGGCGCGTCGTCGTGAAGTACATGTTGCCGGGCACGTACTGGCCGGGCTTGATGACGGCACGGCTGATCAGGTGTTCCGCGCCGCGCCCCTGGTGGGTGGGGATCAGGTAGCGGTAGCCGTAGACGCTCTGCACCGCCTCTTCCAGGTGGTAGAAGTTGCGGCTGCCGGCGTAGGCCTCATCGCCCAGCATCATGCCCGCCCACTGGCGGTCGCTCATAGCGCTCGTGCCACTGTCGGTCAGCAGGTCGATGTAGACGTCGTCGGATCGAAGCAGGAAGGTGTTGAAGCCGGCCTCGGTCAGGGCGCGCTCGCGGGCGGCGCGGTCGATGACGTTGAGCGGCTCGACCATTTTGATCTTCCACGGCTCGGCCCAGGAGCGGCGGCCGTGCTGCTGGCCCATTGTCTGCGGTACGTGATTGGTCATTCGTCTCCTCTTCGCGGTTCGTAGGGCGGGGCGGGAAGACATCCCGCCCTACAGTGGGAATGGGGGCAATTGTAGCACAGCGATTTACATTCGCCGGGCGATACTTTACAATGCCGACTAGATCGATTACCCCGGTGCGTCGCACTTTCTGAAGTGCGACGCACCTTCTTCCGGGCCGATGACCAGAAAGTGCAACCCACTCAAGAGAGTAGGCTGCACCCGAACGTGGAGGGCGATATGGCGACCGTCAATCAGATGTTACAGGGCAAGGGGCGACAGGTCTACACCGTCGGCCCGGAGACGACCGTGCTGGAAGCGTTGCAGCTCATGGCCGACCGGGACGTGGGGGCGCTGGTGGTGGTCGAGGGGGACGACATCGCCGGCATCTTCAGCGAGCGTGACTACGCGCGCAAGATCGTCCTGCTGGGCAAAAGCTCGCGCGAGACGCCGGTCAGCGCGATCATGACCGCCGACGTGATCTGCGTGACGCCCAGCCAGACGGCCGACAAGTGCATGGCCATCATGACCGACCGTCGCATCCGCCACCTGCCGGTGCTGGACGGCGACGGCCACCTGACGGGCATCATCTCCATCGGCGACGTGGTCAAGGCGATCATTGCCGACCAGCGGGTGATGATCAACCACCTCGAAGACTACATCCACGGATGAGAGAAGACCTCACGCAAAGATCGCCAAGGGCGCAAAGCGCGCCAAGAAGAGCCTTCGTGATTTCTTCTTTGCGTTCTTAGCGTCCTTGGCGATCTTTGCGTGAGGTCCTTCCTTAATAGTCATGAACGCCAGCTTGCCGACGGGCCTCGTCACCTTTCTTTTCACCGACATCGAGGGCAGCACCCGCCTGTGGGAGCGCCGGCCGGAGGCGATGCGGGCGGCGCTGGCCATCCACGACCGGTTACTACGTCAGGCCATCGAGAGCAACGGCGGCCACGTCGTGAAGATGACCGGCGATGGGGTCATGGCCGCGTTCGGCTCGCCCGCCGGCGCCGTGGCCGCCGCGCTGGCCGCCCAGCGTGCTCTTCTGACGACCACCGGCCACCGACCACCGACCACCGACACCCTGCCCCCTGACCCACTGAACACTGACTTACTGATACGCGCCCGCATGGGCATCCACACGGGCGCGGCCGAACTGCGCGAGGGTGACTACCACGGCCCTACCCTCAACCGCGCCGCGCGTCTCATGGCGACCGGTCATGGCGGCCAGGTGCTGCTCTCCGGCGTGACCGCGGCGCTCCTGGACGGTAGCCTGCCGCACGGTGTCACCTTGCGCCCGCTGGGGGAGCACCGGCTGCGCGATCTGTCGCAGCCGGAGCGGGTCTTCCAGCTCGTCGCCGCCGACTTGCCGGCCGACTTCCCGCCGTTGCGCGTGGCCTCGGCGCGGATCAACCTGCCCCAGCCACCGACCGGCTTCATCGGTCGCTGGCAAGAAGTGGACGACATTCTGGCGCTGCTGACCGCGGCCGAGGCGCGGCTGGTGTCGCTCGTCGGGCCGGGCGGCATCGGCAAGACGCGGTTGGCCATTCAGACCGCGGCTACGCTGGCCGAGCGCGAGCCGGATCGCTTTGCCGACGGCGTGTTCTTCGTCCCCCTGGCCCACCTCAACGCGGCGGCGGGGATGGTGGCGGCCGTGGCCGAAGCCATCGGATTGCGCTTTGGCCAGGGCGAACGCGAACCGCGCGAGCAGTTGCTCGACCACCTGCGCCACCGCCGGGCCCTGCTCATTCTGGACAACATGGAGCAGTTGCTCGACGACGGCGGGGCGGCGCTGCCGGCCGACATCCTGGCCGCCGCCCCCGGCGTGCGCATTCTGGCCACGAGCCGCATCCGGCTGGGCATCCAGGGGGAACAGCTTTACCTCGTGCCCGGCATGAGCCTGCCCGAACCCGACGCCGTCCGCGCCTGGGTCGATCCGCCGGCCGCGGCCGAGGGCTACAGCGGCCTGCGCCTCTTCGCCCAAGCCGCCGGCCGCGTCCGGCCCGATTTCCGCCTCGACGGGGACAACGTCGCCACCGTCACCCGCATCGGCCATCAGGTACAGGGGATGCCGCTCGGCATCGAGTTGGCCGCCGGCTGGCTGGAGCTACTGACACCAGACGAGATCGCCGCCGAGATCGAGCGCAGCCTCGACCTGCTGGCAACCGACTTGCGCGACGTGCCGGCGCGGCAGCGCAGCCTGCGAGCCGTGTTCGAGACGACGTGGCAGTTGGCCAGCGAGCGCGAGCGGGCGCTGCTGCCGTCGCTGTCGGTCTTCCGCGCCCCGTTCGCCCGCGAAGCGGCCACGGCCGTCGCCGGAGCCGGGCCGGCGGATCTGCTGGCGCTGGTCAGCAAGTCGTGGCTCCAGCGGACCGTGGGCAGCGACGGGGCCAGCCGCTTTCTGATGCACGAGCTATTGCGGCAGTACGCCGAAGAGAAGCTGCGTGCCGACGGCCGAGCGGAGGCCGCCGCGCGGGAGCGCTTCGCCAATCACTATGTGGCCCTCCTCGATGCCACCACGCCCGACCTGCTGGGGGCCAGGCAGAAACAGGCGCTGGCCGTCGTGGCCGCCGACTATCCCCACATCCGCCGGACGTGGCAGTGGCTGGTCGCCCGCGGCGAATTCGACCGGCTGGTCGATCATCTGCTGCAACCGCTGCACCGCTTCGCCCAGATGCGCGGGCTGCTGCGCGAGGCGAACGAACTGGTTGGCACAGCGCTGGAAGCCTGCCGCCGGGGCGACAGGGGCCAGCCTCGCGCGGCAGCGGCCCTGCTGGTCGCCCGCTCAACCCTGCACCACGGCGAGGCGGATCCGTCAACACTGCTGGACGAGGCCTGGATGCTGGCCCAGGCCGTGGCCGATCCCGAACGCACCCTGGGCGTCTGGTACGCGGTGCTTCTCGATAGCCGCCGCGTCCACCACCCCGAGGTCGTGACGCAGCTGCAACAGTTGGCCGAGAGCGAGGATAAGGTTCTGGCCTGTCTGGCCGCGGAGCTTGTAGGACGAGCGCTGATGGACGCCATCGACCAGCCTGCCATGCTGCAACAGGCCGTTGCCTGGCTGCGTCGCGCCGGGGCGGTTTACGAACAACAGGGCGACGAATGGGGCTATGCCGGGGTCTGTCAGCTTCTGGCGGTCGTCTACAGCCGGTTGGGCGATTACACGGCGGCCCTGGCGTCGCTGGATTGCGCGGAAGCCACCTACCTTTCGTTGAAGGATTGGCAGAATGTCGCCGGCAGTGCCATTTACCTGCGCGGCGCTATCGCCCTGTGGCAGGGGCGACCACAGCCTGTCTCTTATACACATCTCCGAGCCCACGAGACCGTACTAGATCTCGCATGACGTCTTCTGCTTGAAAAAAAAAAACACACAAAGAAAAAAAAACAAAAAAACAAGAGCAGCTCAAAAAAAGAGAACACACACTACGCGTCCGTGTGTGCACGAGCCTCACACATGTACACCTCACACTGACTACCAGTCAATCATGACGACTGTGTACTACGCTATAATCACGAGATACGTAAGACACAAGCGATCACATCACACAA
>CALLZA010000122.1 GCA_937858165.1 uncultured Ardenticatenia bacterium | reverse complement strand
TTAAGTCTGAGCTATGTGTTATCTTTTCAGTGTTATGTCTGGATATCTAGTTGTAGTGTGGTACACGTGTTGTTGTGCATCAGTAATCACCAGTGTGGTTGATTTGTGTTGTATTTATATCGTTAGTCCTGTACTTTTTTGTTGTTTGTGTTGTTGGTTGTTTTTTTTTTTTTTTTTTTTCGTTTTTTTTTTTTTTTTTCAAGCAGAAGACGGCATACGAGATCTAGTACGGTCTCGTGGGCTCGGAGATGTGTATAAGAGACAGGTTTACCCGTTCGCAGGACGACTGCGTGCCGATGGTCGTCCACGATCTGGGCGACCGGGCGCGGGTCATCCACATTCCCGCCGGGCCGCAAGCGCCCATCCCCGTGGCCGAGGTGGGCGACTATCTGGACGAGTTCGCCGCCGGGGTGGCCGCCTTTGCCGCGGCCGAGGGGCTGCGCTACGACCTCATCCACAGCCACTACTGGCTGTCGGGCATCGTGGCCGAGAAGCTGCAAGGGTATTGGGGCGACGTGCCGGTGGTGCACATGTTCCACACCCTGGGCCACATGAAGAACCGCATCGCCCAGGACGCGGCCGAGCGCGCCCCACAAGCGCGCATCGACGGCGAGAGCCACGTTCTGCGCGTGGCCGACCGCATCATCGCCGCCACGCCGGCCGAGCAGGCACAACTCATCTGGCTCTATGGGGCGGACGCCGGCAAGGTGGCCATCATCCCGCCCGGCGTCGATTTGCAGCGCTTCCGGCCCATTGACAAGAAGGAGGCCAAGCGTTGCGTGGGCATCCCCTGCGGCGATTTCAACATCATGTTTGCCGGGCGCATCGAACCGCTGAAGGGCATCGACACGCTCATCCGGGCCATGGCCCTGCTGAAGGAGCGCTACCCGGCGGTGGTCGAGAATACCTGCGTGGCCATCATCGGCGGCGACCCGTGGGCCGATTCGCCCGACGCGGAGATGGCCCGCCTGCAAGCGCTGCGGCAGGAGCTAAACATTCACGACGTGGTCGTCTTTCTGGGGGCCAAGGATCAGAACGTGCTGCCCTGCTACTACGCCGCGGCCGAGATGGTGGTCATGCCCTCGCACTACGAGAGCTTCGGCATGGTCGCCCTGGAGGCGATGGCCATGGGGCGGCCGGTGATCGCCTCGGAAGTGGGCGGGCTGGCCTTCCTGGTGCAGGACGGGCTGACCGGCTACCACGTGCCCTCGCGCGATCCCGAAGCGCTGGCCGAACGCCTCTATACCTTGCTGGCCGACGAAGATTGCCGCGAAGCGATGGGCCAGGCAGCGCGGCGCTACGCCGAGCAGTTCGATTGGGCCATCATTGCCGCGCGGCTGGTGGGTGTCTATGACGAACTGCTGGGTCATGACGCCCCGACCCTGGCGGCCACGGCCTCTTTACCCCTTGTCGATACGACCCTCTAGTGTCCGTAAGGTGCAGGACGCAAATCATCCGTGATGGCTAGAATCACGGTATCTGCAATGATCTTTGGTCCGTCGGTAATGTAGAGCTGTGCTCCTTTTCTGACCCTGGGTAGAACAAGCTCGGGGGCAAAGAAGTGCAGATATACCTCTTGCTCAGCTTGACCTTCCGAATAGTATAGAACGACGCTAAACAAGTCGTGCTCATCGCCCTCTTTGAGCCTTGCCGTGGCCGCCCATTGAGTGGTTTCTGGCGGGGGCATTTGCCTGCCTAATTCTTTCTGACTTCTCCATATGATCTTAGCAACTGCGTGAGTGCCATACTTAATAGTCATTATTCACTTGCCTAATCGCTTGGGGCAGATCAACGAGAACCACGCCAGTTAATTCCAAGGTTGGCCCTTCTCAATCCTTCCCTTCCCAGGTCTATAGCTTCATTGACTTCGTCAATGACAGCCGGAGGATACCTTTCATCGATAGTGTAACTTTCCTTCTGTAAATTGGTGGCGCGAGGTAGGCCACGATGTAACCTTCGGTTATCGCCAAACAACTGAAGGAGCGACATCATGACCTACCAATCGGATTGTACCTTACCAGACTCATTGCTGGAACAAATCGCTGAGCAGGGGCTGGGCATCCTGCCGGAACTGGTGCGCATCGTGATCAACACGGCGATGCAGGCCGAGCGGGAGGCGTATCTGGGCGCGGCGGCCTACGAGCGGGCCGATACTCGCCGGGGTCATGCCAACGGCTACAAGCCGAAGACGGTGACCACCCGGGTTGGGCCAGTGACGTTCGACGTGCCGCAAGTACGCCAAGGAGGCTTCTACCCGGAGGCGCTGGAGCGGGGCTTGCGCACCGAGCGGGCGCTGATGACGACCCTGGCCGAGATGTATGTTCAGGGTGTCTCGACCCGCAAGGTGGCGGCCATCACCGAGCAGTTGTGTGGCACAGCCATCTCCTCGGCCCAGGTCAGCCGGGCCACGGCGCTGTTGGATGAGGAGCTGAGCGCCTGGCGCAGCCGGTCGTTGGGTCGCTGCCCGTATCTCTTCCTGGACGCCCGCTACGAGAAGGTGCGCCAGAGCGGGCAGGTACGGGATGCGGCGGTTCTGCTGGCCGTTGGGGTTAACAGCCAGGGAAAACGGGAAGTATTGGGCGTTTCGGTCTCCTTGGGCGAGCATGAAGTCCACTGGCGGGCGTTCCTGAAAGACCTGCAAGGGCGTGGGCTGAGTGGCGTGGAACTCGTGGTCAGCGACGACCATCTGGGGCTGAAGGCCGCTCGTCAGGCGGTCCTTGGCGGCATCCCCTGGCAGCGTTGCCAGTTTCACCTCCAGCAGAACGCCCAGGCTTATGTACCTCGCCAATCGCTCAAGGCTGAGGTGGCCGCCGACCTTCGGGCTATCTTCAATGCCCCGGACCGGCTGGCAGCGGATGCCCTTCTGGCGCAGACGGTTATCAAGTACGCAACCACCGCCCCGAAGCTGGCCGATTGGATGGAGGTCAACATCCCGGAGGGGTTGACCGTCTTCGCCTGGCCGGCCAAACAGCGACGCCTGCTGCGAACAGTCAATGGCCTGGAGCGACTAAACCGTGAGATTCGCCGGCGAACCCGGGTCGCCGTCTTGTTCCCGAACGTGGCTTCCTGCCTGCGCCTGGCAACGGCGATTGTCATGGAGGTCAGCGAGGAGTGGCAGACCGGCCGAGTCTATCTCCGGCCCGCTGAGGAGTGACCGTTGCTGTTATCTTGATAACCGAGTTACAGACTTTTACAGAAAGTTCGTTGCATTACCTATTGCAGAAGTGTTGCGGGTACTGAGATATTGTAATGATCGGCTGATAGCTAAACATTGCTTCTGACAATCGTCGAGCAGGGCAGTATACCTATTTAGCACTACAAATATCGCCAGCCCGGCATCAGTACCAGCACGTCCTGCAGCAACAGCCTGGTGGGATAAAGAGGAATCTAACCTTCTCAAGCGCTTGATTACTTCGTCCAGTTCGAAAATGGCACTAGCGAGCACGCTTTGAAGCAACTGCTTGTCTGCTGGCATGTGTCCACAACCCTACATGACACCAAACTTGTGACGCTAGACGCGCGAAGATTGGTCATATTGCGAAAAGGTAGTTAACGCAAAAGGTTTATTCTAGTTTCCTAGAGTTGTTCCTTATGATCATGACGACCTTTTCGATTCGCGGTTCCTCTCCCAGTTCCCACCCGTGGTGTTCACGGCGAATTTCCTCTAGCGCGGCGAGACGGGCGCCCGGCGGTTGTGCCAGCCAGTATTCCACGTCGGAGCCTTGCTCACTAATCCGCATCTTGCGATAGACAGGGGCGATTTGTCTCGGTTTATCCTTAGCGATGTCTCGTTCGGTCATTTCTCTGGCCTACACAGTATAAGGCTGAATCACAGCCAGCACTTCGGCTTCCTGCTGCGCGTAATACAGGCCCCACCGCAGTTGCAAGTTCATCCAGAACCCGGCCGACATGCCGAAGAAGCGGGCCAGCCGCAGCGCTGTGGCCGGGGTGACGCCGCGCTTGCCATTGATGATCTCGTTCACGCGCTGGTAGGGAACGTGGATCGCCTCGGCCAACTCGCGCTGCGTGAGATTCATGGGCGTCAAGAATTCTTCCAGCAACATTTCGCCGGGGTGGGTGGGCGGTCGGGCAGAAGGTAGGCGAAGCATGGCATTGCCGGCAAACGGACTGAGTTCTACACCAACTCCATAAACACTTCTGGATGCTGCTCCGCAATTCGCAATAGGGACTTCGCCGGACCACTAGGCTCGCGACGACCTTGTTCCCAATCCTGAATCGTTCGCACACTGACGCCCATTAGCCCGGCAAACGCGGCTTGCGACAGCTTTAGGCGACTTCGGATTTCCTCAGGTGGAGCGTGCTGCTTGAACTCGCGCGTCCGCAATCCCTGAATCTCGCCCCGCTTGAATGCTTTGATCTCTCGAATACCTTCGAGAATTTCACGGCCGATATCACGCTCAGTCATGTCCGATTTCCTCCGCAATCTGTTTCAGAATATGGGACGATATATTCTCGCGCTCGTTCTTGCTATACATGGTGAGCAACCAGATTTCATCATTTGACACGCGCCAGTAATAAATTACTCGCAACCCTCCGCTCTTGCCGCGGCCGGTCATTGCCCAACGCAGCTTTCTGACACCACCTGTACCGCGTACGATTTGGCCCGCATCTGGACGCTCTAGTAGAAACATCTGGAGTCCCAGATACTCGTCGTCAGTCAAATAGCCTGTGACACGCTTGGTGAAGGCCGAGGTCTCAATGAAGATCATAGAACTATGTCAGTGATTATACGGCATTGCCGTATGTCTCGTCAACCATGTTTGTGCTTGTTGTCTATCACCTAAGCAATTGTAGCATCTCTCTTGCCTCAGCCACCGTCGCCACCTCTCCCCCCACCAACCTAACCAGCTCGGCCGCCTTGGCCACCAGTTCCCCGTTCGACCGCGCCAGTTGCCCCGGCGCCAGGTAGAGGTTGTCCTCCAGCCCGACGCGCACGTTGCCGCCCAGGGTGATGGCCGCGGCCACCAGCGGCCACTGCCGCGCGCCGATGCCGATCACCTGCCAGTGCGCCCCGGTCGGCAGGTTGTCCACCTGCTGGACGAGGTGGCGCGTCGTGCCGGGGACGCCGCCCAGGACGCCCATGATCAGGCTGAACTGGTAGGGCGGACGCAGCAGCCCCATGTCGATCAGCGGCGCGCTGTTGTGGATGTGGCCGGTGTCGAAGCACTCCATCTCTGGCCGCGTGCCGGCATCGGTCATCGCTTCCAGGAAGTAGATAATGTCGCCGAACGGGTTGGCGAAGACGTGGTCGTGGTAGAACGCCTTGTTCTTGGCCGAGTAGATGGCGTAGTTCATGCTGCCCATGTTGAGCGCGGCCATGTCGGGGCGCAGGGCGGCGATGTGGGCCACGCGCTCCTCGCGGCCGACGCCGACCGCGCCGGTGCTGTAGTTGATGATCACGTCGGGGCAGTCGCGGCGCACGGCGGCATCGATGCGAGCGTAGGTGTCTACGTCATAGGCGGGGCGGCCGTCGTCCTGCCGGGCGTGGATGTGGACGATGCTCGCCCCGGCCTCCACGCTGCGCCGCGCCTCGGCGGCGATCTCGTCGGGCGTGTAGGGAATGGCGGGGGATTGGGCGCGGGTGGTCAGGACGCCGGTCAGGGCGGCGGTGAGGATTGTCTTGGGCATCGTGCTGCTCCCTTGGCCTGGATTCATTCCCAATCTAACACCCGTTCAAAACTGTCTGAACAGGGGTGATTGATCTGGTCTGTGGCTAATGTTATGGTATTTCCCCAGAGGAACAACCTATATCCTATGCTATTGATGAACGCCTGGCGCCCCTTTATGTGATTGACATCTATCAGGATCATGAGCCGCATGTACCGCTGCCCCGGCGCGATGTTTGGTGATCTGGACAAGGGTTTGGCGTGGGTAGAAGCCAGGATGCCGCAACCGGCAACAGGAGAGTTGCTTTACAAATAGGGTGAAAACAACAACCCCCGCTGTTCGGATGAAAAAGTAAAAAGGCGGGGGTTGTTCCCTGCTCTATTTGGCTGCGCGCGGGTTGGATAACGCTACGATTTTGGCCCAGTAATGTTGACCATCCACTGGATGCCGAATTTGTCCGTGAGCATACCGAACGCATCGCCCCACGGCGCCGTCTCGAGCGGCAATTCAATCGCCGCGCCCCCCGAAAGTTTTTGCCAGTAGCCGCGCAGCTCCTCCTCGTTATCACCGCTCAGAGACATTCTAATGCTGGTTCCCGGATCATGCTCCATGCCCGGCGGCGGGTCGGAGGCCATGAACGTGATGCCGTTGTCCGCTTCGAGCACGGAGTGCATGATGAGGTCGCTCTCCCCCGCGTGGAACTCTCTGAATGTGGTCATGGTGAGCTTACCGCCGAACACGTCCTTGTAAAACTCCATGGCCTGACGGGTATTGTTTTCAAAACTGATATAGGGATTGAGTTTCGATTGCATTGTTGCCTCCTTTACCTGGTTTGCTTCACTTCAGTAGATCGTGGCGCAGCCACAAGATCGAACATGTGTTCTGTTATGACATAAAATCACTTGCCGACAAGCCTATGAATGCGTTTCATCGGCCGATTGACGATCACGCCCGCACCCGCTGCGCCAGCGCCGCCGTCAGCCGGTTCAGCGCTTCCGAGCGGTCGTCGGGGGCGAGGCGCACCTCGATGACGTGGAAGGTGTCCCGGTCGGCGCGGGCGGCCAGCAGCGCTTCTTCCAGCTCATCTTCCGTGCCCGCGTGGTGGCCGCGGCCCGCCCCCAGGACGCGGGTGATTTCGCTATAGCGCCAGTTGAGAATGTCGTTGAAGCGGCCGTCGAGCATCGGCCGCTCCGTGCCATACCCCTCGTTGTTCAGCACCACCACGATGGGCGTCAGCCCGAAGCGGGCCACGGTCGATAGCTCCATCCCGGTCATCTGGAACGCGCCGTCGCCAACGAGCACCAGCGGCCGCAGGTCGGGCCGGGCCAGTTGCACCCCGATGGCCGCGGGCACGGCGTAGCCCAGCGACGTGTAGTAGGCGGGCGAACTGAACTCCGAGGCGCAGTGGATGGTCATGTCGATGCCGGCGAACATGGCGTCGCCGGGGTCGGCCAGCACGGCCGTGCTGTCATCGAGGAACTGGTTCAGCCGCTCGAACAGGTAGCGTACGCTCAGCGGTTTGCCGGGCGCGGGGAAGCACTCCGGCGGCGTGGGTGGGTGAGGGATCGGGCCGAGGGCGCGCTGGGCCGGCTGCGCGGCGATGAGCGCGGTCAGAAAGTCGGCCAGGGTGACGCCGTCGTAGGTGTGGTAGCGGATGGACAGGCGCTCGCTGGTGGCACTGATGATCCGAGCCGGGTCGAGCTGCGCGGTGAAGATGCCGAGGTTGACGTCGGTCAGAAAGACGCCGAGCATGATCAGGCAATCGCTGCCTTCGATGTAGTCGGTTACTTCCTGGCGGCCCATTGCGCCCTCGTAGACGCCCAGGTAGAGCGGGTGGTCTTCGCGCACCACCGACTTGCTGAGGATGGTGGCGGCCACGGGGATATTGCTGCCCTCCACCAGCCGCATCAGCTCGTCCTGCAAGCCGAAGCGCTGGAGTTCGATGTCGGCCAGGATGACCGGGCGCTCGGCGGCGTTGATGCGCGCCAGCGCCTCGGCCACCGCTTCGCGCAGGGCGATTGGGTCCGGCTCCGGCGACGGCCGCGCCGAGTGCGCCGCTCCGCTTGCCGGCCAGGGGATCGGCGCGTTGACCATGTCGCGGGGTAGTTCGATGTAGACCGGCCGCTTGTGCCGGACGGCGGCGCTCAGCACGCGGTCGATCTCCCGCGCCGCCGTCTGCGGATTGTCCAGCACGGTGGCGGCCTCGGTCAGTTGCTCGAACACCTTGAGTTGCGTGTCGAAGTCGCGCACTTTGTGATGGAGCAGGGGGTTGCGCTGGCGCTCGTTCATGCCCGGCGCGCCGCTGATCACGACCACCGGTGACTTCTGTCTCTTATACACATCTCCGAGCCCACGAGACCGTACTAGATCTCGTATGCCGTCTTCTGCTTGAAAAAAACACAACCAGCCAACAACCGACAAAACTGCAGATGACTACTCCCTATCACGAGCACCTAACGCATGGACGTACGTACAGTCCACAGGACATCGGGAGCTCCAACAACTGGTGCACTCAGTTATCACGACTACACGCATACGATGTAGTACAAA
>CALLZA010000121.1 GCA_937858165.1 uncultured Ardenticatenia bacterium | reverse complement strand
CGTATAGCTCCTTATCTGTGGTTGCCCTCTTCTGCATCTGTATACTTGTCTCACTCTAGTTGAGTGTTCTATATGTCTATCGAGACACAGCTTGACCTTGTTACCATTCGTTCTTTTTTTTTTAAAGGAACCGGGCCCCCCCGAGATTTACATTAGACCCCTCGCCGGACGGGTAAAATGTTTAAAAGAAAAAGTTTGTCACCATCACCCGACTGCGCTATAAAGACTCCCATGCCACTCTTTAAACGCGGCTCCTCGACCGACGCTGAGGGGTTCGCCGACGCCATTGCCGCCGACAGCGTGCGTGAGGACGAGATGACGGCCGTGCGCGTCGGCGGCAAGAAAGTGATTCTGACGCGCCACGCCGGCCGCCTCTACGCCATCGACAGCGCCTGCCCCCACGGCGCGGCCGACCTCAGCGAAGGCTTGCTGCGCCGCGGCCAACTGTGTTGCCACGAGCACGACTACTGCTTCGACATCGCCAGCGGCCGGCTCGTCTGGCCCGACGACGAGCCGTACCGCCTGCGCCGCTACGATGTCAAGGAAGAGGGCGGCGTGGTGAAGGTCCGCCCCACGCGCTAACCCGGGCGCAGCCGGTAGATCGCCCCGTGGACGTAGTCGGCCAGGTAGATCTCGCTGTCTGCCCCTTCGCCGAAGGTCGAGATGACGATGTCGCTATCGAGAACGATGTCGGTCAGCCAGCCATCGGCCTGCGGGAAGAGTCGCCAGATGATGCCCGTGCAGTAATCGGTTACAAAGTAGTTGCCCATCATCTCCGGGAAGGCCTCGCCGCGATAGACGTAGCCGCCGGTGACAGAGCAGCCCTGTGAGTGGGTGTACTCAAAGATGGGCAGCACCAGCCCCGTCTGGTCACACGTCTGGGTCTGGAAGCAGTGCGTCGCCTCCATAATGTTCCAGCCGTAGTTCTCCCCGCCGCCGCTGCCTGCCGGTTGGAAGTTGACCTCCTCCCACTGATTCTGGCCCACGTCGGCGATGAACACGTCGCCGGTGGCGCGGTCGAATGAGAAGCGCCATGGGTTGCGCAGGCCATAGGCCCAAATCTCGCCCTGCGCGCCCTCTTGCCCCACGAATGGATTGTCGTCGGGCACGCCGTATTCGCCGTCAACGCTGGTCACGTCGAGGCGCAGTAGCTTGCCCAGCCACGTATCGAGCCGCTGCCCGGCCCCGAGTGGATCGTTGGCGCTGCCGCCGTCGCCCAGCCCGGCGTAGAGGTAGCCGTCGGGGCCAAAGGCCAGGCTACCGCCGTTGTGGTTGGGGTAGGGCCTGTCTCTTATACACATCTGACGCTGCCGACGAGCGATCTAGTGTAGATCTCGGTGGTCGGCGTATCATTAAAAAAAAAAAACGATAGAGCAGCTGACTGTGAGCATGTAGTCAAGCTAACTAAGACAGAGTAGATAGATGACGGACAGTAGAGAATGAACAAGAGGAGGATCGAGTACAG
>CALLZA010000120.1 GCA_937858165.1 uncultured Ardenticatenia bacterium | reverse complement strand
CGCGCCTTTCCCCACCCGCCCCCGGTTGCGCGCCACACCCGTGTGGCCACGTGCTAGCGCCCGTGTGTCCACCGCCCCCGGGGCCGCGCCCCGCGTGGGGACAACCACCACGTGCGCCGCGGCCATCCGCTCCAGTACGCGCCGGTGGGTCACCTGGCCGGCAAAACAGACGCGGTTGGCCACACCCAATTCGGCCGCCAACTGCCGGTACGTCTCGGCCTGTGCCCCGTCGCCGAGCAACTCCAGTTGCACGTCGGGAAAGCGCTGCGCCAGGGCCGGCAGAGCGCGAATGAGGATATCCTGCCCCTTGATCGATATCAAGCGCCCGGCGCAGACGATGCGCTGCGAGGCACGCGGTTCGGCGGCCAGGCCCGGAACCGGGTCGGCCAGCAAGCGCCGCCATACGGCCCGCTTGGCCGGGGGCACGCCGAAGACACGGCCCAGATCGTCGGCGGCCGCGTCTGAGACAGCGGCCACGTGGCTGCTGGTGGTGTAGACCCACTGCTTGCGGCGGCGCAGCCAGGCCAGTTGCCAGCCGGATAGCCCCGGCTCCAGGTCAGCGTTCTGACTCACCGTCGTATACCAGGCCACGCGGACGGGAACCCGGTTAAGCCAGGCGGTGAGGATCAGGGTGTTGACCGCGCCAAAGGCGGCGATAATGCCATCCGGCCGATGGCGGGCGATGAGGCGGTGGGCAAAGCGAAAGTCGGCCGGCCGCGTCGGCCGGGCCGATGGCCAAACGTGAATCGCCGGGTTGGTCGCCGGCTCAGCCAGGTGGGTGCGCCGGCCATCGACGAGAAAGAGGACGCGATGACCGCGCGCGGCCAGTTCGCGACCCAGTGCCCGGTAGTACTGGCCCACGGCACTACCGGCCCAGCCGGCGCCGATCAAAAAGCACAGCGGTCGGGTCATGATCGCTCGCCAACCGCCGATCGGTCGCCGGACACGGCGAAGCGCCCGGCAAAGTGGACCAGACCGGCCAGAAAGCCCAGACCGTAGCTCAGGTGCAAAATCGGGTGAATGACCAGCAGCCGCGGCGCGTGCTCGCGGCCCAGCGAAAGCGAGGCGACGACGTTGGCCGCCAGATAGAGGGCCAGCACCACACCCAGCAGCGCCCGAAACGGCCGGAACACCATCCCCAGCGCCGCCGAACCGGCCAGCCCGGCCACGAACGCCGGCGGCACAAACTGCCGGGAGCGCATCTGCCGCGGGTGCTTCTGCATGACGCGCACCTTCCAGTAGCCGTACTGGTAGTACTGCCGCCAGAGGGAGCGCAGGCTGCCACGGCTGTAGTAACGCGAGCGAATGTCGGGCGAGAGCAGAATGCGCCCACCGCTCTTCAGCAGACGGTAGTTGTACTCGTCGTCCTGATTGCGCACCAGCTCTTCGTCGAACGGGCCGAGGCGCTGCAACGTGGCCCGGCGATAGGCCGGGAAGGCGACCGTCTCGACCAGCAGCGGCCGATCCTTGATGGTGCGGAAGGCCGAACCGCCCACGCCGAACCATGAACTCATCGCCAGGGCGATGGCCTCGGCCTCGGCCGTCTCGCCGATGGTCTCGATGGGGCCGCCCACGGCCTCGACCGGCGCGCCGTCGTGCCCGGCCAACAGGTGTTCGACGCAGCGGCGCACGTAGTCCGGGGCGATCTCGCAATGGCCATCAACGCGGACGATGATCTCCCCCCGCGCCCGGCCGATGCCGATGTTCAGCCCGGGCGGGACGATGCCGGCCGGGTTGTCCAGCAGGCGTATACGGGGGTCAGCCGCGGCGTGGGCCAGCACCGCTTCGCGCGTGCCGTCCCCCGACATCCCGTCCACAACCAGAATCTCCAGCCGGTCGGCCGGGTACTCCTGGGCCAGCACCGCGCCGAGACTACGCTCGATGTAGGCCGCTTCGTTGCGGACAGGCATGATGACCGAGACCAGTGGATACTTCATGCCCTTAGTTTAGCCATGACGGGGCATTTGCCCCGTGTAAAAGGCGTGAACGCCCTGTGAGGATCGGGTTAGAGTGCAACTTGTGGGGCGGGATGCTTTTACCGCCCCACAGGCATCAGAGCGTGGGAAACGCATCCTGCCCGACAAGGGGGGGCTGTCGGTGGCGGACGAGAAGCGTCCGCAGCGAAACGTAGACCGCCGGCAGGGCGACGAAGAGCGGCCCCATCAGGGGCCTGTCTCTTATACACATCTCCGAGCCCACGAGACCGTACTAGATCTCGTATGCCGTCTTCTGCTTGAAAAAAAAAACAAAACAGCACAATACGCAGCTACACA
>CALLZA010000119.1 GCA_937858165.1 uncultured Ardenticatenia bacterium | reverse complement strand
GTTTTCTCAAGTTTATTGATTGTGGTTGTTTTTTTGTTAGCTTTGAGAGTTACATGTGTTGTTTTTTTGTGTTTTTTTTTAATTATACGGCGACCACCGAGATCTACACTAGATCGCTCGTCGGCAGCGTCAGATGTGTATAAGAGACAGGTCTGAGCGTAACGAGACCCAGCAAAAATGTTAGATAACTGTCTAACATCAGTATAGCGCGTCCCTCCCCAATTAACAATCTCCCCTGCCTACTACAGGCTCACGCCAAGGACGCAAAGGACGCCAAGCACGCCAAGAAAAGTCTTCTTGGCGTGCTTGGCGTCCTTTGCGCTTTGCGCGATCTCTTTTGGCGCGCTTAGCGCTCTTCGTGCTCTTTGCGTGCGGGCCTATTGACTCGACAACGGCGGCTACTGCTCAACCGCATAGCCTGCCTCTTCCCAGGCCACAATGCCGCCGGTCATGTTGTGGACGTTGGTGAACCCCTGTTCGCGCAACAGGTCGGCTATCTGGCTGCTGCGGTTGCCGGTGCGACAGGTGACGATGATCTCCTTGTCGCGCGGCAGCTCAGTCAGCCGCGACGCCACCTCGCCCATCGGGATCAAGGTAATTCCGGGGATGTGGCCGGCGGCGTACTCGTCCGGCTCGCGCACGTCGAGCAGGTAGACGCCCGGGTTCTGGCGGATCGCCGCGACGGTTTCGACGTCAACCTCGTCGGGCAGCGTCGTCAGGTCAATCTCTTCGACGGCCGGCGCGGCCGTCTCGTTGCCGCCACAGGCCGCCAGCAGGGCCAGACTCAACGCCACGGCCAACAGGAGCGGGATTCGAATTGCTTTCATGGTACCTCCGGTTTCGCGCCCGGCCGTCCACGTCGAACGGCCGTGCTCGGATGGTATCCAACTCGCCAAAGAATGGCACGCAGATGACGCAAAATTCAGGAATGGACACAGATCGGATGACATCTTGCCGCATCAATCTGCCCCATCAGCGTCACAGGCGTGCCATTCTTGCATGTTCGGCAACCCGGCTTCAAGCGTGCCCACCGGCCCCGGTATGTTATACTCAAACTGTACCCGGCCCATGGCTGAGCGATTCATCGCACCGGTCGGGCGTCCCGCCAACGGGTACGGAGCAATTCAAATGCAAGTGATCATCGACTTCCTGGTAGAGGAACCGCTCCTCCTGCTGTTCATCGTCGCCGGTCTGGGCTATCTGCTCGGCCACGTCAAGGTGCGGGGTATCAGCCTGGGCGTGGCCGCTGTGCTGTTCGTTGGCCTGGCTTTCGGCGCGCTCAGCCCAGACATGGAAATGCCCGGCGTTATCGTCGAAATTGGCCTCATCATCTTCGTCTACACCATCGGCCTCAGCAGCGGCCCCGGCTTCTTTGCTTCCTTCAAGCGCAAGGGGCTGCGCGACAACACCTTTGTCTTTCTGATGCTCCTGTTCGCCGCCCTGCTGACAGCCGGCGCGGCGGCTGTCTTCAACCTGCGCGCCACTGTCGCCGCCGGTATGTACGCCGGCAGCCTGACCAATACGCCCGCCCTGGCCGGCATCCTGGAGACCGTCACCCGCAATACGCCGGCCGACCAACTGACCCGCGTTAGCACCGAACCGGTCATCGGCTACTCCGTCGCCTACCCGATGGGCGTCATCGCCATGCTGATCGCCGTCTACGTCATGCAGCGCGTCTTCCGCATCGACTATCGCGCCGAAGCGCGCACGCTGCGCCAGTTTAACGTCGT
Source organism: uncultured Ardenticatenia bacterium (assembly GCA_937858165.1). Taxonomy (GTDB): domain Bacteria; phylum Chloroflexota; class Anaerolineae; order Promineifilales; family Promineifilaceae; genus Promineifilum. The sequence goes on along the minus strand of CALLZA010000119.1, from coordinate 190 downwards.
CGAGCAGGAGCTGTTCGTCAGCACTGTGCGCGTCACCAACCCGGAAGCCGTCGGCCGGCCGGTGGCAGAGCTATTCCTGTCTCTTATACACCTCTGACGCTGCCGACGAGCGATCTAGTGTAGATCTCGGTGGTCGCCGTCCCATTAAAAAACAAAAAACAAACCACCAGAAGATACACAGATAATCGCG
>CALLZA010000118.1 GCA_937858165.1 uncultured Ardenticatenia bacterium | reverse complement strand
TGTATATACGTAGACGATCTGACTTATGTGTGATGTCTGTGTAAGGAATGAGTGGTAGATAGATGCGCGATGTAGATATTAGTTCAATCATTAGTTCTTTTGTGTATACGTTGGTCAGCAGTAGTATGCTGCGTGTAGGTACTGCGTGCAGTAGCTTGAGTTTTTTTTTTTCAAGCAGAAGACGGCATACGAGATCTAGTACGGTCTCGTGGGCTCGGAGATGTGTATAAGAGACAGCTACTGGCCGGAAGGCATCGCCGTGGCGAGCGACGGGACGGTTTACGTGGCAGACAGGTATAACAACCGCCTTCAGTTGTTCACTGCCGACGGCGATTTCATCGCCTGGTGGGGTCGCGAGGACTAGAACGCTGCACATCTAGAAACCGAGTTCCTTCTCAGAAACTCGGTTTCTAGAACCTAATTCACCAACTCATCCAACCGCTCCACCAAATCCCCCAACACCCCAAACGCCGTCTCCACCGGCGCGGGGGTGGACAGATCGACGCCGGCCGACTTCAACGCGTCCAGTGGGTAGCGCGAGCCGCCGGCCTTCAGAAAGCCCAGGTACGCCTCGGCCGCGCCCGGCCCGCCGCTCAGCACCCGCCGCGCCAGGGCGTTGGCCCCGCTGATGCCGGTGGCGTACTGGAAGACGTAGTAGTCGGCGTAGAGGTGGCCGAAGGTCGCCCAACGGATGCCGTCGCGCGCCCGATCCACCACAGCCGCGTCGCCGTAGCTCTCGGCGAACAGGTCGGCCAGGTAGTCGTTCATGGCGTCGGCGGCCAGCCCTTCGCCGCGCTCCACGCGCTGGTGCATCTCCAGTTCGAACGTGGCCAGTGTGGGCATGATCAGAAAGTAGCGGTGGAAGTTCGACATCGCCTCTTCGATGACGGCGATCTTCAGGTCGCGACGAATGTCCTGGTCGAGCAGATAGGCGCGCAGCATCGCCTGGTGGAAGTTGGAGGCCACCTCGGCGGCGAAGAGCGAGTAGTCGGCGTAGACCCGGGGCTGCGTCGCCCACGCCTGCCAGGAGTGCATCGAGTGGCCCAGTTCGTGGGTCAGCGTGCCCATGCTAAGCGCGTCGTCGGTGTAGCTCATGACGATGAACGGGTGCATCCCCTGGCAGCCGGAGGAGAACGCGCCGGCGGCCTTGCCCTGGTTGGGGTAGACGTCGACCCAGCGCTCCTCAAAGCAGCCGCGGCGCAGCGTCGCCACGTACTCTTCCCCCAGCGGGGCCAGCGAGGCGGCGATCCACTCCACCGCCTGCTCATAGGGCACCTGCGGCCGTTCGGTCGTCAGCGGGGCCCAGATGTCGTAGGTGTGGAGCTTGTCCACGCCCAGCGCCCGCCGCCGCACGTCGAAGTAGCGCTGCCAGACGTGGCGATTGGCCCGGAAGGTGTCGATCAGGTTGTGGAAGACGGCCGTCGGGATGTTCTGGTCGAACAGGGCCATGTCGAGCGTCGTCGGGTAGCGGCGAATGCGCATCTGCAACACGTTCTGCTTAATCGACGTGGCCAGGTTGGCGGCCAGCGTATTGCGGAACGCCAGATACTTGTCGTGATAGCTCTCCCAGGCCGTGCGGCGCGTCTCGCGGTCGGGCGAGGCCAGCAGGTCGTCGATGCTGCCCTGGGTGACGGGCAGTTCGCGGCCGTCCCCGTCGCGCGCCGGGGCGAACTGGAAATCGCTGTCGGTCAGCTTGGCGTAAGTTCCGTTCGCGCCCTGGAAGGCGTCGGCGGCCAGCCCCATCGCCTCTTCGATCTCCGGCGAGCGGACGTGGGCCTGGCGGCGGAAGAGGTCGTCGAAGTAGTGGTCATAGACGCGCAGCCGCGGCTCGGCCGACGCCCAGGCGGCCAACTGGTCGCGGCCGATGGCCAGAATCTCCGGCTCGATGAAGGCCAGCGCGCCCAGCAGGCGGCCGAAGACGCCCATGCTGCGGCCGACGCGCTGCGTGGCAGCCTGGTCGGTGGTATCCACGGCCTCGGCCAGATAGGCGTAGATGAGCGCCTTTTCGGCGCGCTGGACCAGCTTCTCGCGGCCGTGCAGGGCGTCGAGCAGCGCCCGCGGCCCGTCGGCCAGGTGGCCCTGCCAGCCGGCGACGCGCTCCAACTCGGCGCTCAGCCCTTCCAGTTCGGCGGCCCACTCATCCGCGGTGGCAAAAACGCTGGTGTCGTTCCAGGTGTGTTGGGGGTCTACTTCGTTGCGGGCAGGGACGTGGGTTAGAGCCATGGGGTTCACTCCTTGTGGGGTATTGTTGCCGGGATGCTATCGCAAGTCGCGGCGATGAACCAACTTGTTAGCTATCCAGACGCGGCCGGCGCAGCAGCCGCATGCCGTTGGCCGTCACCAGCAGCGACGTGCCCACGTCGGCCAGTACAGCCAGCCACATACTGCCCGAACCAAGCAACACCAGGAGGAAGAACACCAGCTTGATGGCGATGCTCAGGGTGACGTTGAAACGCACCGTGCCCATGGCGGCGCGGGCCAGCCGGACGGCGAACGGCAACTGCCGCAGCCCGTCGCCCAGCAGCACTACGTCGGCCGTCTCCAGCGCCTGGGCTGTGCGCCCCATGGCGATGCCGACGGAGGCCGCGGCCAGCGCCGGCGTGTCGTTGATGCCGTCGCCAATCATCGCCACGCTGCCGTGGTCGGCCCGCAGCGCCTCGACCGCGCTCACCTTGTCGGCCGGCAGCAGCCCGGCGCGCACCTCGGTCAGCCCCACCGCGGCGGCGATGCGCTCGGCCGTGGCGGCGTGGTCGCCGGTCAGCATGACCAGCGGCCCCAGTCCCATCTGGCGCAGCTCAGCCAGAGCGGCGGCGCTGTCGTCGCGCGGGGCGTCGGCCAGGGC
>CALLZA010000117.1 GCA_937858165.1 uncultured Ardenticatenia bacterium | reverse complement strand
GCCTTCTGCACTCTTATACGCATCTGTTCTCATTCCCTCTCATTCGATGTCATATAGTTTAGGTTGTTGTGTCGAGTCACGACACATCGATTTCTTGTTTTTTTTTTGTCTTATTTTTTTTTTAATGATACGGCGACCACCGAGATCTACACTAGATCGCTCGTCGGCAGCGTCAGATGTGTATAAGAGACAGACTGACAACTGACAATTGATCATGAACTGGAACGCAAATTGGCGCGAACAAGCCTGGAAAAGTCTTGACGGGCAGTGGGATCTGCTCATTGTCGGCGGTGGCATCACCGGCGCAGGCATCTTGCACGAGGCGGCGCGGCTGGGGCTGCGGGCGCTGCTGGTGGAGCAGCGCGACTTTGCCTGGGGCACGTCCAGCCGTTCGTCGAAGCTGGTGCATGGTGGGCTGCGCTACCTGAAGACGGGGCAGGTAGGGTTGACACGGGCCTCGGTGCAGGGGCGCGAACAACTGCTGGCCGAGGGGCCGGGCCTGGTCGATCCGCTCGGCTTTCTACTGGCGCAATACGAGGGGGATGGCGCAGGGCGTCTCGTCTACGGCGCGGGGCTGACTGTCTATGACCTGCTGGCCCTGCAATGGAGTCACCGTTACTATAGCCCGGCCGACTTCCAGATGCTGGCTCCCTACATCTCCCCCGCCGGACTGCGCGGCGGCTTCCAGTACAGCGACGCGCAGACGGATGACGCGCGGCTGGTGTTGCGCATTATTCGGGAGGCGATGGCTGCTGAAGCGCCGGGGAGCGGGGGAGCGGAGAAGCAGGGGGGAGAAGGCGCTGCACCCCCTAGCCCTATGGAAGAGGACCGGGGAGAGGGTTCCCGCGCTTTGGCCCTCAACTATGCCCGCGCCGAATCGCTGCTACGTGACGAAACGGGCGAACTGATCGGCGTCTGCCTGCGCGACATGGCCCCCGGTGCGGCCGATGGGCGCACCGTCGACGTTCGTGCCCGGGCCGTCATCAACGCCACCGGCGCGTGGGCCGACCATCTGCGCCAGCAGGTCGGCGTCGAGCGGCGCATCCGCCCCCTGCGCGGCAGTCACCTCATCTTCCCCGCCTGGCGCTTTCCCGTCGCCCAGGCGGTCAGCTTCATGCACCCCATCGACGGCCGCCCCGTCTTCGCCTTCCCCTGGGAGGGGGTCACCCTGGTCGGCACGACCGACGTCGACTGCCCGCCGCCGCTGGAGCGCGACCCCGCCATCACCGGCGACGAAGTAGCCTACTTGATGGCCGCCGTCACCGCCCACTTCCCCGCCCTGGGACTGGCCCTCGACGATGTCGTTGCCACCTTCGCCGGCATCCGTCCTGTCATCGGCAGCGGCAAGGCTGACCCATCGGAAGAGTCGCGTGACCACGTCGTCTGGCAGGAGAACGGGCTGCTGACCGTGACCGGTGGCAAGCTGACCACCTTCCGCCAGATTGCCCGCCAGGCGCTGGAGCAAATTTGCGCCCGGCTCGACGACGGTGAGACGACAGGTGAGGCGCGGCTGGCCCGGCTCCACGACGACGCGCCGGTACTGCAAGCGGCCGACGACACGCTGCCCGGTGGCGACACGTTGCCGGAGGAGACGCGCCGCCGCCTGTTGGGCCGCTATGGGCGTGAGGCGGCCGATCTGATTGCCGCCACCGCGCCGGGCGAGTTGGAGCTCATCCCCGGCACGCCGGCGCTGTGGGCCGAACTGCGTTGGGCGGCGCGGGCCGAGGGCGTCGTCCATCTGGATGACTTGCTCCTGCGGCGGGTGCGGTTGGGACTGCTGCTGCCGCGTGGCGGCCGTGACCTCATGCCCCACATTCGCGCCGTCGTCCAGCCGGAACTGGGGTGGGATGACGCGCGTTGGGCAGCCGAGGAACGCGACTACCGGGCGCTGGTTGCCGCGGCCTACGCTTTGCCCCGGCGCGATGACATTCCCGATTGGAACGCACAGCTTGCCGCGGCCAGAGAAACGCGCGAGCGGGCTGTTGTTGCGCGCCAGCAACGCGGGCGAACGCGGCAACGGCGCGGCGGCCTGGGGTTGCTGATTGCGCTCTGTCTGCTACTGTTAGCCTTATTGTTACGCCGCCGCGCGCAAGGCAAAACGGCCGATGCCTGACCTATACGCCCAACTGCTCTTCCCCGCCCTCAAGCGCCTTGATCCGGAGACGGCCCACGAGCGCACCCTGACTGCCCTGGCTCTGGCCCAGTCTAACCCGGCGGGGCGGCTGATGCTGCGGCGCATCGCCGGCCACGTGCCGGTGTCGCCGGTACAGGTTGGCCCATTGCACTTTCCGAACCCGCTGGGCATGGCCGCCGGCTTCGACAAGGACGCGCGGGTCGTAGCCGGGCTGGCGGCGCTGGGCTTCGGCCACGTCGAGGTCGGCACGCTGACGCCGCGGCCGCAGGCAGGCAATCCACGGCCGCGTATCTTCCGTTTGCCGGGCGACGAGGCGCTGATCAATCGCATGGGCTTCCCCAATGGCGGCGTCGCGGCGGCCGTGCCGCGCCTGCGCGCATTGGCCGGGCGGCGCGACACCGTGCTGGGCGTCAGTCTGGGCAAGCAGAAAGAGACGCCGCTGGGCGACGCGGCGGCCGACTACGTGGCCGTCATGCGTGCTGTCTATCCCTATGCCGACTACCTGGCTGTCAACATCAGTTCGCCCAACACGCCCGGCCTGCGCGAGTTGCAGGGCGGGCGCTACCTCGAGGCGCTGCTGGCCGAGCTGGTGGCCGAAAGCCGCGCGCTGGCGGCGCAGGCGGGCAGTTCCCTCCCACCCCCTGGGGGGACAGATGCCCCCCAACTGCGTTCTGCCCAAACGCAACACAGTCTGGTCCCGTTCTGTAG
>CALLZA010000116.1 GCA_937858165.1 uncultured Ardenticatenia bacterium | reverse complement strand
TATAGTGTCTCCACTCGTGACTCATAAATATACTCTTCTATATAGCCTGGTTGATTCATAGTCTTGAGGCGGTATCAGATTATGTTTACTATGTTACTATTATCAGATGGTTCTTCTAAGTCTGTTGTTTTTTTTTTGTTTTTTCTTTTTTTTTGTGTGTTTTTTTTTTGAATGATACGGCGACCACCGAGATCTACACTAGATCGCTCGTCGGCAGCGTCAGATGTGTATAAGAGACAGGGCCGGGGCCGCGGCCCGTCTGCGCCGCGCCGCCCCGGCCATGGGGCTGACCACCCCGGCCGAGACGGGCGCGGCGTTCATCGACGCCGTCAACCAGGGCCTCGTGACAGCCAACCCGCCCGATTGGGGCGAGCCGCCCGACCCGGAGGGCATTGTCCTCTCCACCCTCTACGCCTACCTGTTGGCGGGCGAGCCGGCCCGAGTCCAGGTGTGGCTGGAGACGGCCGCCCAGGGGTGGTGGGACATTCCCCGCCAGCCGCTCAGCAACGCCTTCGTCCTGGTGCAAAGCCGCGCCCCGGAGGAGCCGTGGACCATCGACGAAGACTTCGCCGTGCGCAACGAACTGCTGGCGCGCATCGTCCGCGGCCTCGTCGCGCGCTGCCGCGACGGCGTCATTCTGGCCAGCAGCGACCTCGACCGGCGCGGCCAGCGGCAGGATGGGGCGTTGTGGCGGGCGTTGGGGGCTCTCATCCGTGCCAGACAGCAGAAGCCCTAAGGCGTAGTGGTCCAGGTGCTAGCGGGCTGCTCCATCTGATAGCGGCCGTCGGGTGCCAGGTATTCTTGTTCCAGTGAATCACTGGGTGCGCCGAGTTTAAACCGGATCGACTCGCCCTGTACAGCGACGGACAGAACCGAAGGCGTATAGATCACACGATACGCCTCAACTTCCCAGAAAGAGTAGTTGTACTTGCCGGGCGCGCGGTCATACATGAAGACGGCGATGCACCTGGCTGTACGTAGGCCAACGTCATAAGAAGACCAGCCCGCATGGCCGCCAGTGTAGCGATACCCTGAATAACTGCCGTAGCACGAATCTGCGTCGCGCCAGCCGATCAGATAGTCAGTGGCATAGGCAGCTTCCCAGTAGATACTGATCCGATCGAACTCCTTGCGACTACCCAAGTCGACAAACCACCACTGATCGTCAAGAAGGGTATTGAGAAAGAATGACGACCAGCGCGTGGCATAGTTGCCGTCGCTAGCCTTGCCCGGCGTATAGGTCGAGGATTGGTAGGACGAAGCGTCGGCCGAGCGGCCGGCGGTCAGGTTCTTGCCCCACCGGAAGCGAGCCAGTGCTCCACCGCCGCTTTCATAGTATTCGACCAGGATGTTGTGGAGTCCGGCGCTCATCGAGCGGGATGTTCTATAGCTGGATAACGGCTGATCGTACCAGCGATCGATAATCAGGTTGTTGTCAAGATAGGCGCGCATACCATCGTCCGTAGAGGCGAAAAAGCCATACGCCCCGCTTTCAAAGGCTGACCGACCATACCAGCGCACCGAGAAGTTGTCTGTCCCCACCCCGTTGCCGGGGCCACCGGTGCCCCAGTTCCTGTCAATTGATGACATGCAACCGGAATAGACCGGATTTCCGCTGAGTGTTTTGTTGTTGAAGTAGTCGACCATGAACTGCGTGGCCGGGCACCAGCCCCAGCGTGCAGTTGCTCCACCGCCTTGCTCATAGTACTCCACGCGCATGCGGTGAGGATTGGCGCTTGGGGTATGGCGCAGGTAGTAGGTCGTTGCGCCTTGTGGGAACCATTTGTCCAACAATTGGGTGTCGTCGATCCAGACACGCATGCCATCATCGGTACGGGCGAAGAACGACTTTTCGCCACCATTGAAGGCGAAGACGCCTTCCCAGCGAACGGAGAAGTTATCGCTGCCGATGGATGGATCGGGCGTGCCGCTGCCCCAGTCGTAGCGGATGTGGTCGACGCAGGCCGTGCGCACAGGTGGGTAGGTCACGTTGGGAATGACACCGCTGTAATACTCGGCCAGATAACGGTTCAGGCGACAGTTGTCGGAAACGACGGGCGATGAGGCGTGGTTCCAAATGCAGTTACCCGTCGGGCTAGACAGGCGGCAGCCGGACTCGCGCGTTATGTTGCCCTTTCTGAGATAGCCGTGGTATGGCCCTACGCCCTGTTCCACCCGCCAACCGGAAATGACCCGACCGTTGGCTGCCTGCGAGGCGTTGTGGTAGCGGACAGCGAAGTGGACGTGGACCCCGGTCGATGTTCCGTCACCGCCGTAACAAGAGGGGTTGCCCAAACTTGTTCCCGGAGTAATTTCTGAATTGACGCTTACCTGGATGTTAGCCACGTGGAGATAGAAGGTCTGCCACCCCGTAGTGGTGTTGCCATCGGAGTCGTGGTCGATGATGACCATATAGCTTGATGCATAGGTCACACGTCCGCCGGCCGCGGCGGCAACCCACCTGTCGCTGGCGATATTGGGACTGCAGCCGTTCTTATCCAGCGGTTGAAAATCCAGCGCTTCCCGGTTGGAGCCATGCGGCCCGCCGTTGTACTTCCATGTTCCCGTACCGCCCCACGGCATTTGTAGCGGCGGCAGCGGTGGTTCTGTCGCCGGGCTGTCGGCTGCGTCAGCCGACGCCGAGGGATGCGCGGCATGAATGCCGCCCTCTAAGGGCGAACCGAACTGGGCTGTGTAGGTGGCGACGAAACGCTGCTGCTGTTCCCGGGCCGCTTCCACCGTTAGGTCTTGGCCGGCCGCGGCCAGGTACTCGGCAATGGCGTAGCTGGCCGCGTTTAGCCTGTCGGTCGGAACGCTGGCGGCCGATGTGCTATCGCCGCTCTGCGCCGTGCCCAGATCATACTGCTGATAGAAGCTTCGCGACAACGCTTCGGTGGTGGTGCGCAGCCACAGTGACAGGGCGGCGTTTGCCTCACTCGACAAAGACGTCGCGCCACTGTCCAGCGGCCTTAGCACGCCGAACTCCATCTCTGCCAGGGTTAGCAGCACAGCCGAGCTGACCGTGTGGCGGTTGCCCAGCGCACTGAGGGCCTCAGACGCAGGCACTGGATGGCCCTCGAAAGCCTCTAGGGTGGAGTGAGCCAGCGGGCTGAGTCGCTCTTCCAGTAGACGTTGTATCCTGTCTCTTATACACATCTGACGCTGCCGACGAGCGATCTAGTGTAGATCTCGGTGGTCGCCGTATCATTAAAAAAAAAAAAAGATAAAAACAAGCAACGTACCAGACGGCGACTAAGCACCAATACACTATATAAGAAGTCGGCACACAACGGAGACGCAAGACGACGAGACGAGACAGAAAGCAGCTGACGAGAAGTAAAG
>CALLZA010000115.1 GCA_937858165.1 uncultured Ardenticatenia bacterium | reverse complement strand
TTATCAGCTAGTACAGGCATATTGTATTTCTTGTCAATATGCAGATGAAGTGATGAGTTTATGGCGGGCATCATATAGTATCTCTCTTGTTGTTTTATCAATTTAAATATTTTTGTTGTGTGTGTGTGTGTTGTGTTGTGTTGTGTTTTGTTTTTTTTTTCAAGCAGAAGACGGCATACGAGATCTAGTACGGTCTCGTGGGCTCGGAGATGTGTATAAGAGACAGGATTGCGCCCGAAAACTCGCCTTTCTGGAGTGAGGTCATCGAGTTTTTGGCCGGCGGACCAGGCCCCGAAGAAATTCTAGCCTTCAAGATCTCTGATGATGCTCAAGAGCGTTTGGAAGACCTTCTCTATTTGAACCGCGAAGAAACACTGACCCCACAGGAGCAAGACGAGTTGGATGCCTTTGCCCAAATCGATCACTTGTTCATCATGCTCAAAGCGTATTCGCGCCAAGCTAACTCGTCCGCCTGAATCTCGTGTCTCGACCGTATATCCCTGCATCGCTGCGAGCCTTCGTCTTCGAGCGGGCCGCCGGCTGCTGCGAGTATTGCCGCATCCATCAGGATGACGTAGCGTCGCGCCATCCGATTGACCATATTACGCCGGTATCACACGGTGGTGGGACAGATGAGGCCAATCTTGCTCTGGCCTGTTCGCTCTGTAATACGGCCAAAGGGGGCAATCTGTCCGGCATCGATCCTCTGACCGGACGAGTGACCTTGCTGTACGATCCACGTCGCCAGAAGTGGAGCCGTCACTTCGCCCTTGAGGGGGCCGCCATTGTAGGACTAACCGCGACAGGCCGCACGACGGTACGGCTCTTGCGGCTGAACGATCCGCGGCGGAGCGAGGAGCGATTTCGACTTCAGGCTGTCAATCGGTATCCACGGCGGTGATCACATCACGAACGTCTCTGCAAGGTGTCGGATCGCCGCCAGGTGCTCCCCCGCCGTCCTGAACCCCGCCCCCATCGTATTCAAACTAATGTGCGTCGCCCCAGCGGCGCGCCAGCCCTCCAGCGCCCGGCCCAGCGCATCCAGGTCGCCGTTGCCCCAGTGCAGGCGCGGCTCCAGCCCGAACGTCGCCCGGTCGCGCCCCGCCTCAGCCAGATAGCCGTCGAGCCGGTCGAGGTGCTCGCGGGCCGCCTCGGCCGTGCGGAAGCCGGGCAGCCAGCCGTCGCCCAGCCGGGCGGCGCGGCGCAGCACGACGTCGGCGTGGCCGCCGAACCAGAGGGGGATCGGCCGCTGGACGGGCAGCGGGTTGATGCCCGCGTCGGGGATGTCGTGCCAGCGCCCTTTGAACGTCACCAACTCCTGCGTCCACAGCAGCCGCAGCACCTCGAGCTGCTCCTCCTGCCGCTGGCCGCGCGTGCTGAAGTCTTGCGCCAGGGCGACGTACTCGACCTCATTCCAGCCCGTGCCCACGCCCAGCCGGAAGCGCCCGCCGCACAGCACGTCGAGCGTGGCCGCCTGCTTGGCTACCAGGGCCGTCTCGCGCTGCGGCAGGATGAGGATGCCGGGGATGAAGCCGAGGCGGGTGGTGACGGCGGCCATGTAGGTGAACAGGACGAACGGCTCCATGAACGGGTCGCGGTGGGTGTAGGGGCCGCTCCAGCCGCCGGGGCGGTCGGGGTTGGCCCCCAGCACGTGGTCGTAGGCCAGGACGTGAGTAAAGCCGAGCGCCTCGGCCGTCTGGGCGTAGTCGCGGACGGCGGCGGGATCGGTGGGGTATTCGGTTTGGGGATAGACGAGGCCGGTTTGCATGGGGAGTAGTATACAGTAAGTGTTCAGCAGGTCAGTGAACGGTTGCGGTGGTGGTAGACACAGCCTATACTAACAGCAGGAGCGAGTGATGACCATACCGGATGCAGTGGAAATCGTAGCCGAGTTGGAGCGGCTGTTGCCGGACTGGATCGACATGGAGCCAGGCCGCTGGCAGCGGGTGGAGTATGCCCTGCGCGCGGCCGAGGGCCACGGGCCGGTGTTCCCCACGTTCGAGTCGTTCGTCGAGTGGGTGGATGAGGACACGTCGGCCGAGTGGGTAGGAGGGGAAGTCTATTTCATGAGTCCATCATCGACGCGACATCAACTATTGGCGGGTTTCCTTTTCGTGATGATCCGCAGTTTTGTTGAGCATCATCAGTTGGGCATGACGCTGAACGCGCCATACAAGATGAAAATCCCCGGCTATGGCGCGGAACCGGACGTACTGGTCATACTCAAAGAGAACGAAGGCCGGCTGCGCAAGACGTTCCTCGACGGCCCGGCCGATCTGGTCGTGGAAGTCATCTCGCCTGATAGTGTAGAGCGCGACCGGGTGAAGAAGTTCGGCGACTACCAGGCGGCTGGCATCCCGGAGTATTGGCTCATCGACCCGGAAACGCGGGTGGCGGAGTTTTACGACTGTCTCTTATACACATCTGACGCTGCCGACGAGCGATCTAGTGTAGATCTCGGTGGTCGCCGTATCCTTAAAAAAAAAACACACAAAAAAAAAACAACAAGAAAGAAAGAGCACATGCACAAAATCCTCATAAACATCAACGCCCAAAACGCAGCACACACATTAGTCACACACGCCA
>CALLZA010000114.1 GCA_937858165.1 uncultured Ardenticatenia bacterium | reverse complement strand
CCTTCTGCTTTGTCAGTGTCTGTCTCGCTCCTATCTTACGTGTTTCGTCTTTATGTTTTTTTGTGAAATATACGGCGGACCCCCAGGTCGTCACCAGATCGGTCGTCGGCAGGGGCAGAATTGGAATAGAGACAAGGGCCATAGCCCGGGCCCCGGAGGGGTTTTTGGCGGGCTGGACGACCTGGTGCGGGCGGGCAAGGTGCTCTACATCGGCATCAGCGACACGCCCGCCTGGGTTGCCTCGCGGGCGCAGGCCATCGCCGAGCTGCGTGGTTGGTCGGCGTTCGTCGCCTACCAGGGGGCCTACAACGTCGTCAACCGCGGCATCGAGGCCGACGTGCTGCCGATGACCCGCGCATTGGGGATGTCGGTGTTGGCCTTCGACCTGTTGGGCGGTGGGGCGCTGACGGGCAAGTTCAACCGGCCGGAAGGCCCCGGCGAGCCGACGCGCGCTCGGCAGGTCGGCGAGACGGCGCGGGCGGCGGCCGACGTGGTCATGCGCGTGGCCGAAGAGGTCGGCCGCACGCCGTCGCAGGTCGCCATCCACTGGGCCACGCGCCGCGCGCCGAACATCATTCCCATCGTCGGCGCGCGCCGCCTGTCGCAACTGGCCGACAACCTCGGCGCGCTCGACTTCGAGCTGACGGTTGAGCAGATGGACGCACTGACTGCCGTCCGCCCCCTGCCGCGCGAATACCCCCACTCTTTCTGGAACGACTACATCCGCCGCGACCTGATCTATGGCCGGGCCGTGGACAACCTGAACAAAGACCACTGGCCGCTCTAGGGCAGGATGCTTTTCCCGCCCTCCGCTCACGCTGGGGCAGGGCGGGAAGAGCATCCCGCCCTACAAGACTAGCGCGACGGTCGGATGCGAACCCGGCGCGGGGTTACCACGGTAAATGCACCACGAAGGCGCGCCCCGTGGTCGTCAATCACACGGTTGACAAGAACGGCTTTCTGGTCGGCCGAAAGCCCTGCTAAACGCATTAACACGATGCCGGCCGTAACACGCCGTTGCTGGAAAACAAGCGCGCCAAAGTCCTTATCGTTAGTCAAGAGAACCGCATCCTGCTCCTGCGCCAGAGCGAGCACTTCCTCGTCGGTAATGCCGGCCATCATCTCGGCCACGTACCACACAAGATGGTCCAGCTCCCGCAGCCGGGCGACGATTGGCGCGTCAACACCTTCATCAGCAACCCATCTCACGGCGCAGAACTCTCTACCCAGTAAACGGCGTCAGACCGCAACGCTTCGGCGGCAAAAGATAACGCTGCCTGAATCCCAGGCAGTGTAAGACGCGGGTGTGCTTCGAGCAGTTGCGTGACACTCTCTCCCGCCCCCAGACGCTCTAGAATGCTTTCAACAGTAATGCGCGTGCCAGCGACAACCGGCTTCCCCAGCATCACTGCCGGATCGGACGTGATGAGTTGTTCTGCTTCCATAAGCTTAGTATATCAGATTGAAACCAAGATTTGTGGTGCCTGGGTTGATCGCTTTAACCCGTCCGACCTCGCGCGCCCGCTCGCGCCCGCGCCCGGGCCGCCTCGGTGGCGCGGTCTTTGGCCGGGGCGCGCGTCTCCAGCGCCGCCAGCAGCCGGGCGGTGGCCGCGGCAATCTCCTCGACGGCCGCTTCGAACGCCGCCTCGTTGGCCCGCGACGGCTTGCCGAAGCCGCTGACCTTGCGCACGTACTGCCGGGCCGCGTCGTGGACTTCGTCGTCCGTGACCGGCGGTTCAAAGTTGAATAGGGGTTTGATGTTGCGACACATAGTTTGAGTGACGAGTTACGAGTGACGAGTTAAGAGGTCGATGCTAGGTACAAGCTAGTGTAGTCGTAACGACAAGAATGGCACGCAGATGACGCTGATTTGGCTGATGGACGCCGATTAGATAACCGGCATCTTGCCGTGTCAATCTGCGCCAACTGCGTCATATGCGAGCCATTCTGCTGTGGGCGTGGGGCCGAAAGCCGCACGCTCAGGCAGACCAGAAGCCCCAGCAGCGCTCCGGCGGCAGACATATCGCCACCCGTCCGCATCTGAGGATGCGGACTCCGCGTTTGCTAACCGCTACCTGTCACCCGCTCCGGCGACCAGATGACCACATCGATCCGCCGCGCGAAGTGCAGCAGCGCCGGCGGGCCGACGACGGGCAGGCCGCCGGCGGCCGAGATGGTGTTGTCGCCGAAGTCGGCCGCGGCCTGTTGCAGCGGCCACGGGTGGTGGTGCACCTCGGTGCGGAAGAGCGCGCCGTTGGGGGCGGCGGCGTAGAGGGCGTAGCGCTCGGTCAGCCAGTGCTCCAGCGTGCCCGGCGCGGCGGCGTAGACGGGCGAGGTGGGGCGATAGTAGGCCGCCAGCGATGGTCTGCCCTCCCCTAACCCCTGTCTCTTATACACATCTGACGCTGCCGACGAGCGATCTAGTGTAGATCTCGGTGGTCGCCGTATCATTAAAAAAAAAACTACCAGAGCAGCTGCACCTATAAGCTACAACTACTCTATGATCGCTCAATCACGATTATAAGTCACAAAATAGTCATAAAGCATATGACAACCAAAGTCGAGCACAAATAGACAGCAAGAGAA
>CALLZA010000113.1 GCA_937858165.1 uncultured Ardenticatenia bacterium | reverse complement strand
CTTTGGTCTCGTCTTTTCTGTGTACGTCTCTTATGGTCTCTTTGCTTCATGTGTTTGTGTATGTACGTGTGACTGAGGTCGACGACACCAGTCTTCTGGTGTGTTTGTTGTTTTAATGATACGGCGACCACCGAGATCTACACTAGATCGCTCGTCGGCAGCGTCAGATGTGTATAAGAGACAGGGACGTAGAGAAACTGCGCGACGCGACTTCCCGGGCGGTTGGCCCAGTTGCCCAACAGGCGGCCGAGCAGATGCCCGACGACGAGCCAGGCGACGACGTAGGTGAAGAACAGAAAGCCGAACAGGGCGAACAGAAAAAGGCCGACCAGCAGCCCCAGCATGGCCGCGGTGAGTTGCCCGAACGTCACCATGGCGAACAGCAACGTCAGCCCAACGACGAGGATGACGCCGGCGATGATGCCGGCCGGGAAGAGCAGAATGTAAATGAGCAGGCCCCAGCCCAGGCTGGGCAGCGGCCGGCGCTGGAGCGCCCCACTGAGGGCGGGCAGAAAGCGCGGCCAGAGGGCCACGATGAAAGCGGCGACGAGCAGCAGGCCGATGACCGTGCCCAGCCGGTCGGCCAGCCAGAGCGGCAGGCCGAAAGCGCCGTGCGTCGGCGGGGCAGCCGGGGCAATCTCCCGAACCAGCATTTGCCCACTGATCTGGGCTGACGGAGCGACGACCAGGCCGGACGGTAGCATCGCGACGTCGGCGGGCATATTGGGCAGCGCGACATGGGGCGGCGCGGCGCGGCCGGCGGTGCTGACTTCGCCGGTGACGTCGCCGCCGACCGTGCCGTTGAGTTGCAGCGCACCAGCGGAAACATTCAGGTCGCCACCGATCGCCCCGTCGTGGCGCATCTGGTAGCCGGCCATGAAGAAGTCGCGGCCGACCGTGCTGCCCGGCTGGGTGGCGGCGCTAAAGCCAAGGAAGAGAACATTGCGCTGGATGTCGGCCTCTCCGCCCAGTTGCAGTGAGTAACCCATCGCGTAGATGGTGCCGCCGACAGGGCCGCGGACTTCAACCGACTGGGCCGCCGCCAGGACGCTGCCTTCGACTGCGCCGTTGATGACGACAACCGTCCCGGTCGCCACTACGTCACCCGTAACCGTGCCGTTCACCTCGACAAACTGGGCGCTGACGATGAGATCGTCGTCGATAACCTCATCGGCGGCGATGACCACGCGCTCGCCGGTGCGAATATCGGCGGCGTGGGCTGGGCGGGCAAACAGCCCAAGTACGACCAGAGTAAATCCCATCAATAGAAAGAGCGATCTACCGCGCATTGACTTGCCTCCTGGGAATCAGTTACTCTGACTGCTCCCAGTCAATACTGTACGCCAAAAGAGCCGGAGAGACATATTTAGCAGGCGATTAGCTCACGGGGTGTCGGAAAACGACCGGCACCAGGCATGCGGCCGTGTTAGGATGGACTTACTACTATACGAAGAGGAGAATTGTGATGTCAAACCAGCCCCGCTGCCAACAGATCACCCGTCGCGGCCGACCGTGCCGCAATCCCGCTCTGCCCCACAGCGACCCGCCTCGCTGTGCCCGCCACCGTGCCCAACCGGATAGAGACGACGCACAGTCTACTCAACTACGACTGTTCGATCTGCCGCCCGTCAAATCGGTCGAGTCGCGGCCCAACAGACCCGCGCCCCACCCCAAGCAACCTGCCGTTGGCGAGCCGGCGGCCATCCAGCCCTTCTTGCGCGGCCTCTCGCCCACGGAGCTGGATGAATTAGAACTGAACGGCCTGTCGCCTGACTTGCGCCGCGAGGTGCAGGCGGTGCGCGTCGTCATGCTGCGGCTGCTGCGTCTGTGGAACGACCCAACCGAGCCTGTCGTCGCGGAGGAAGCGCGGCGGCTGGCGGCGCTCGTCTTCAGCGGCGCACGAACAGTGGCCCATCTGCTGAGCCGCCCGGTGAAGGACGCCGACACAATGGACTGGTTTGCCCAGGCGCTGGAGGCAATGGGGGACAAACATGGACTCGACCTCTAGCCCTCAAGAACCCTCTCTCGCCGTTTCATCGCCCTTTAGGAAAGGGTTAGGGAGAGGGCCTTCACCCACCAGCAACGACCGCGCCTGGCTGGCAAGTCATCTTCTGGCCGACATCGGCCTCTTCTCCCGCCACGTCATCGGCCTGCCGCTCTACGACTACCAAGTGCAACCGCTGCGGGCCATCGTCGATGCCGTACTCAGCCGGCAGGGGCGGGAGTTCCTGCTTGTCTTCCCCCGCCAATCGGGCAAGAACGAAGCCGTGGCCCAACTGCTGGTCTACCTGCTGGCCCTGTTGCAGCGCCACGGCGGGCAGATGGTCTATGGGGCGATCGGCGACGGGCTGGGGCGAGGTATGCGCCGGCTGGAGCAGCGGCTCGACACCCCCTGGACGCGCGGCCGGTGGCGGCGCGGCGGCCGGCCCACGCGCTATACGCTCGGCCAGGCAGCCGTCGTCTTCCTGAGCAGCCACCCCCAGGCTGCCAGCCGCGGCGAGACGGCCGATCATCTGCTCATCCTCGACGAGGCGCAAGACCAGGACGCGGCCCACATCGAGGCTGTCTTCACCCCCATGCGCGCCGCCCACAACGCCACCGCCGTCTATCTGGGCACGGTGCGTCGGACGGGCGACTTCCTGTGGGTGAAGAAGGGGGAGTTGGAAAGCGCCACGGCCGCCGACGGCCACCCGCGCGTCTTCCTGGTCGCGCCGGACGCGGTGGCCGCAGAGAACCCCGCCTACGCCATCTTCCTAGCCGAGCAGGTGCGCCGCTACGGCCGTCGCCATCCCATCGTCGCCGCTGAGTACTTCCTGGAACCGGTCGATGGGCGGGGCGGCCTCTTCCCACCCTGGCGCGCAGCCTTCATGCGCGGCGCGCACCCCCGGCTGGGCGCGCCGCGACCCGACGAACTCTACGTGGCCGCCATCGACCTGGCCGGGCAAGACGAAGGCGCGGCCGAGGCGGGCGGGCCGCTGCACAATCCAGGCCGCGACTACACCGTCGCCACCATCTTTCGGCTGACTGAGGCTGTAGAGGCTGTAGAAAACGAGCTTCTCGGAAGAAACTCGGTTTCCGGCGGCCCCATCTACGAGGCGGTGGACGTCTTCGTCGACCACGGCTCGCGCCACTTCCAGGCCGCGCCTGGCCAACCGCGCCTGGCCGACACGCTGCTGACCTATCTGCGCCGCTGGAACGTGGCCCATACCATCATCGACGCAGCCGGCGTGGGGCAAGGGCTGGCCGACTGGCTGGCCGCCGCGCTCGGCCGCGAGCGCGTCACGGCCCACCAACTCGGCGGCTCCGGCGCCAAGGCCCGCCTGGGCAGCGACCTGCTGGCCCTGATCGACACCGGCCGCTTCCGCTACTGGACGGGGGATGAGGACGAGCCGCTCTCCGACGGCTGGTGGTTCTGGCAGCAGGTCGTCGCCTGCGGCTACAGCCTGTCCGGCGCGGGCCGCTTCGACCACGACCTGCGCTGGGGCGTGCCCGCCGCGGCGCGCATCACCACGCCGCGCGGCGTGGAGCCGACCCACGACGACCGGCTGCTGTCGGCCGCGCTGGTGGCCGAACTGGAGCGGCGGCGGCGCGACGGGGCGTTGCTGTTTGGCGCGTCGGCCAGCCGCATCATCCCTGGCCGCGATCCGCTCTCTTAGCGTTTAGAGGGGGTAGGGATGGGAGATGAGAGGCTAGGGAAGAGCGCTCCTCACTAGCCCCTGGCCCCTTTCTTCTGTTACGCCAAATGTAACGCAACCCGGTTACGCTAAAGCCGACCTAGACCTGACAGGTCGGCAAACAACGATGAACAACCGCACCCGAACCCGCTTCCTTGCCCTTCTGCTCATCGGTCTGCTGACCCTCGCCGCCCCCCACACCCTGGCGCGCCGGCATCCTGCCGGCGTCTTCGCCCAGACCACCGCCCGCTACCTCTCCCCCAGCGGCCGCGACGCCGCCAACACCTGTCTCGACGTAACCGCCCCCTGCGCCACGCTGGCCCATGCCCTCGCCCTCGCCCTCCCCGGCGACACCCTCCACCTCGCTCCCGGCGACTATGGGCTGTCTCTTATACACATCTGACGCTGCCGACGAGCGATCTAGTGTAGATCTCGGTGGACTCCGTATCATTAAAAAAAAAAAGACATCAAACAAAAAACAACCACGAGTAAACTGAACGAGAAAACAACTAAGAAAGAGACCAGGAGAGAGAGCGCAGACAATAGAGAAAAAAGACG